>DATLHW010000480.1:0-9364 GCA_035539675.1 Burkholderiales bacterium
AACATATTTTGACGCTTAATGAAGAAGGAACACCAAAATGAAACAAAGACAATCTGGTTTTACTCTCGTTGAGATCGCCATCGTGTTGGTGATCATCGGTCTGCTGCTCGGCGGGATTTTGAAAGGGCAGGAGCTTATTAATAACGCCAAGGTCAGGAACGTCGCTGACCAGCAAAATTCCATTAAGGCAGAGTTCTTCGCGTTTCAGGATCGCTTCCGCGCCATCCCGGGCGACTACAGCCAAGCGGCCGCAAATATTCCAGGCGCGGCAAATCCGGCAACACCCTCCAATTCAATTATCGATACGGCCGCCGAGCAAGTTCAGGCGTGGCAGCAGCTTACTGCCGCTGGATTTATTTCCTGCTCGGATTGCACAGGCGTTGGAGCGGCGGTTGGACCAGCAAACAGCCCGAAGAATGCGTTCAATGGCGTCATGGCGTTAATGACCGACACGGCTTATAACGATGCCGCTGTTGCCGTTGGACCAGCACGGACCAATCTGAAATCCGGGAAAAACATCCCCTCGAACGTACTCGCGGAAGTTGACCGAAAAATTGATGATGGCAATCCTCGTACTGGCACGTTCCGGTTCAGCACCTGGGCGGATGCGGCCCCCAATCCTGCGGAAGCAACTTGCGCCGCCGTCAATACGGATATCTGGATTGCGTTAAATCCCGATCCTAATTGCGGTGCGGCCAATTTGATTTAGTCGGCGCACGAAAACTAGCCGCGCGACCGCGCGGCTTTTTTTATCCCTGCAACAACCGTATCTCCGCCGCAGCCAACGCCTCCGGCCGCCCTAGCAATACCACCACATCGCCCGCCTCCAGCACCACGTCCGGCTTCGGATTCACGCCCCGGACATGTCGCCGTCGGACCGAAGTCACCTCCACCTCCAATTTAGCCAGATTCAATTCCCCGATAGTCTTACCCACGGCGGACGCGCCCTCATCCAACAAGATCGAGCAAAGACGTGGCAGCGCCGACTCCTCGAGGCCCTCCTCTTCGTCCGTGGCGCCGCGGAAAAATCCTCTCATCAACTGATAGCGCTGGCTACGAACCTCGCGCAGGCGGCTAAGGACGTGCGGCAATGGGGACCCTAAAAGCAACATCACATGCGTCGCCAGCATCAGCGAGCCCTCCACCAGCTCCGGCACAATCTCGGCAGCCCCCGCTTCCTTAAGGCGGTCGATATCCGTTTCATCGATCGTGCGAACAACCACCGGCAAATCCGGGCGGAGATCCCGCACATGACTCAAAATCTTCAACGACGCATTAACGTCTGCAAAACTCACCACAACTCCACTTGCCCGCGAGAGCCCAGCAGCTACCAGCACCTCCCGCCGCCCAGCATCGCCAAACACGACCGAGTCCCCCGCAGCGGCGGCTTGACGCACGCGCTGCGGATCAACGTCCAAGGCAATCAAAGGAATGTTCTCATGCGCAAGAAAACGGCCGAGATTTTGGCCGCTGCGCCCGTAACCACAAATGATCACATGGCCTTGCACTGCCATGGTCTTCACGGAAAGCTCCGTCAACGCCATCGCCCGCATCATCCATTCCGATTCCGAGAAGTGCAGCACAATGCGGTCGCTGTGCATGAGGATGAAAGGCGCCGCCAGCATGGAAAGCACCATCGCGGCCAGGGCTATCTGAACCACCTTGGCGTCCATCAATTGCAGCCCGCTGGCCAAGGAAAGGAGTACGAACCCGAATTCACCAGCGGAAGAAAGAGCCAAAGCGGACCGTAGGCTGACGCTTTTGGGATTACCGAAAACCCGCGCCAGCCCGAAGATCAACCCGAATTTCACCGTCAGAAGCAAGACCAGCACAGCCATGACCCAAAGGAAATTGCTGCTCACAACCGACAAATTCAGCATCATGCCGATGGTGACGAAAAACAAACCGAGAAAAACGTCGCGAAACGGCTTGATGTAGTCTTCGACCTGATACCGGTATTCCGTCTCGGAAATCAGAATGCCAGCGATAAAAGCCCCAAGAGCGAGCGACAAGCCAGCGTGCTCGGTAAGCCAAGCCAGACCCAAGGTCACCAGTAGAACCGTGAGCACAAAAAGTTCAGAGGATTTTTGCGACGCCACGAGATTGAATAGCCAACGCATTACCCGTTGACCAAAGAACAAGAGCACGACGAGCAGCGCAACCGCCTTACCCACCGCGTAGGCAAGTTCCGCCAAGGCCTGCTCACCGGTCATCGCCAACGTGGGAATCAAGACCAATAACGGCACAACAGCGAGATCCTGGAACAGCGCAATCCCCATGATTTGGCGGCCATGCGCGGAGTGCAGCTCCAAGCGATCGGAAAGCATTTTGCTGACGATCGCCGTGGAGGACATAGACATAATGCCCCCCAAGACTATTCCCGCCTCGAAACCTAGCCCTAACAATCGACTTATCACAACAGTCGCCAGCATCGTCGCCAATACCTGCGCCAAACCCAGCCCAAATACGATACGTCGCATGGACACTAGCTGCGGCAAGCTGAACTCCAGACCGATACTGAACATCAGAAATACGACGCCAAATTCGGCGAGATAGCGCGTGCCTTGTTCGTCTTGAACGAAGGCAAGCGCGTGAGGTCCGATGAGGATACCGCCCAACAAGTATCCCAGCATGGGGGGCAGATTAAGGCGGCGAAACAGGGCGACTACCAGCACTCCACTGGCAAGCAATATAAGCGCGATTGTCAGCGATTCGTGGTACATGTCGGAAAGGATGGGACGCGTTGTGAATGGCACTCGAACTGTAGCATGTCGCGGGCCCACTTTTGAGCGGCAGAAAGGTCGGCGCGCTTTATACGAGCCGCGCCGACCTTTATACTACCTGCGCCATGAGTCTTCCCATCAAGAAACCAATGCCCTCCCCCGAGCCAGACCGACGCCACCGAATTATTACGCTCGCCCGCGAAGTCCTCGAAGTCGAAGCGCAAGGCATTCTCTCGCTCGTCAACCGTCTGGACGAGTCTTTTCTGCGGGCCCACGACGTGATGCTTGGCTGTAAGGGACGGGTTGTAGTAACCGGTATGGGTAAGTCCGGGCATATCGGCTACAAGATCGCATCAACGCTAGCGTCTACTGGCGCCCCGGCATTTTTCATGCATCCGGCCGAGGCAAGCCACGGCGATCTTGGAATGATCACGGGTGAGGATGTAGTCGTCGCGCTTTCCAATTCCGGCGAGACCAGTGAACTTATCGCCATATTGCCTGCCCTCAAGCGACGTGGCGTGGCGATCATCGCTATAACTGGCAACGCAACCTCAACGCTCGCGACGGAAGCCGACATTCACCTGGATGCGGGCGTAGAAAAGGAAGCCTGCCCTCTTAACTTGGCGCCGACCGCGAGCACCACTGCGGCGCTCGCACTGGGAGACGCGCTAGCGTTAGCGTTGCTGGATTCGCGAGGCTTCAAGTCGGAAGACTTCGCCATGCATCATCCGGGAGGCGCGCTCGGCCGGAAGTTGCTGGTGCATGTGCGCGACATCATGCATACAGGCGAAAAGCTTCCTTGGGTGGGAATGGACGTTTCGCTGCACGAAGCAATTATCGAGATATCCCGAAAAAATCTAGGCATGACCGCCATTGTCGACAACGACAATATCCTTCAAGGTATTTTTACCGATGGAGATCTACGGCGAGTCCTGGAAAAACATGACAACATCAAAACACTGAAGATCCGCGATGTAATGACGTGCAATCCGCGCACGATTGGCCCGGATAGACTCGCCGCGGAAGCAGCGCAACTTATGCAATCCTTCCACATCAGCGGTCGCCTGCTGGTCGTGGACGCGGACAAGAAGCTTGTCGGCGCCCTCCACTTTGATGACCTCCTCCGGGCTGGCGTAGTTTAAACATATGGATGAAATCACACTTCGCGCTCGCGGTATTCGCTTGGCTGCATTCGACGTCGATGGCGTCCTTACCGATGGACGTCTTTATATGAACAGCGCTGGCGAAGAGATCAAAGCATTTAATACGCTCGACGGCCATGGTCTGAAAATGCTAAAGGCCACAGGCGTGGAACTCGCCATCATCACAGGGAGAACTTCCAAGAGCGTCGAGTTGCGAGCCAAGAACTTAGGAATCACCTATCTGTACCAAGGCATAGAAGATAAGCTTTCCAAATTTACCGAACTGGCGAAAAAATTGAATATCCCTTTGTCAGCCATGGCTTTCATGGGGGATGACGTCGTGGATCTTCCTTGCCTCATCCGAGCCGGACTAGCCATTGCGCCGCCGGCAACACCAGAATTCGTGCGCGAACACGTTCACTACGTCACCAAGGCCGAGGGCGGCATGGGCGCGGTGCGCGAGGCATGCGAGTTCATCATGCGCGCCCAGGATACGCTGGACAAGCAACTGAACAAATACTTGGCATGACGAGCCGGATTGGCAACTGGTTACCTTTGTTGCTGCTTGTATTGCTTGCAGGCGCTACTGTCTGGCTCGCTCGGACAGTTACCGGGCTTCCAGGAAAAGGCGACGCCAGCTTGCGTCACGACCCCGACATGATCGTGGAGAATTTCACCGCAAAGCAGTTCGGCAAGGAAGGTTATTTGCGCTATACGCTGGCCGCTCGGAAGATGGTACATTACCCCGATGATGAGACATCCCATCTCGCCAATGTTCAATTCGAAGCCTTCGAGCAAGGTAAACCACCGATGCTGGCGACAGCGGATACCGCGTTACTAACCCGGGAAGGCGACGAGCTCTTTCTGCGCGGCAACGTAGTGCTTGTAAGGAAAGCGGGGCCTGCCTCATCCGAACTCACGGTGCGAACCAACTATCTGCACGTTATCCCGGACACCGGAATCGCCAAAACCAACCAACCAGTGGTGATGGAGGATTCGAGCACCGTCGTCAAGGCGACCTCCATGCTCGTCAACAACAAGAGTCAAACGATGTCGCTTACCCGCGTCAATGCAATTTATGAAAAAAATTAATCGTAGTCTGCGAAAAATAGCGACCCTCGCCGCGCTTTGCTTGATGACATCCATCTCGATGCCCGCATTCTCCGAAAAAGGAGATCGTGATAAGCCAATCAACATCACCGCAGACCGGGGATTTGAAGACAATAAAAAGCAGGAAGCCATATTCGAAGGGAACGTACTGCTAACGCAGGGAACATTGCGCGTGGAAGCGGATCGAATCGTCGTGCGTCGTGACAAAGAAGGTTTCGATCACGCCACGGCCACCGGAAAACCCGCTCGCCTACGGCAAAAACGCGATGGCCTTGATGAGTACGTCGAGGGCTTCGGCGAACGGATTGAATTCGATGGCAGCCAAGAAATTATTCAGCTCTTCGACAAGGCTAAGCTAACACGCGGCCAGGACGAGTTGACCAGTAACTACATTCAGTACAACAGCCGCACGGAAGTCTTTCAAGCGTCCAACCCTGGCGAAAAAACAACGTCGACAGGTGAACGCGTGAGAGCGGTGATCCAACCAAAACCCAAGAAATAAGGTACGGAGACGTTTGTCTCGGTAGAAAGAATGAGCCTTCTCAAGGCAGAAAATTTAAGAAAGCAATATCGTTCTCGCGTCGTTGTACAAGATGTATCGCTTACGGTGGAAAGCGGCGAGGTAGTCGGACTGCTTGGCCCTAACGGCGCGGGTAAGACCACTTGCTTCTACATGATTGTCGGGCTGGCGCCCGTAGATGGCGGTCGGATTCGACTCGATGACGAGGATTTGTCACGGCTTCCCATTCACCGTCGCTCAAGGCTGGGGCTCGCTTACTTACCACAGGAAGCGTCGATTTTTCGTAAGCTCACCGTAGCGGAAAATATTCGCGCCGTGCTGGAGTTACAAGATCTCGAAGATAAAGACATCGAAAATCGACTTGAGGAACTGCTCGAAGAACTCCACATCTCGCATCTTCGCGACAACCCCGCGATAAGCCTATCAGGCGGCGAACGACGACGTACCGAAATCGCACGCGCCCTGGCGGCAAACCCACGCTTTATATTGCTGGACGAGCCGTTCGCGGGCGTGGATCCTATCGCTGTGATCGACATTCAGCACATCATTCGGTTTCTGAAAGAACGTGGAATCGGCGTGCTCATTACCGATCACAATGTTCGCGAGACCTTGGGCATTTGCGATCATGCGTATATCATCAATCAGGGCTCGGTTTTAGCCTTCGGCAAGCCCAATGAAATCATCTATAATGACAAGGTGAGAAAAGTGTATCTGGGAGAAAACTTTCGACTGTGATGCATGCCGCAAATATTCGATGGTCCCCTGGGTATTATCATCCCATCGCGCTTTTACAAATGGCGCCTCTAGCAAAAGTAGCAAGCAGCCCCCGCTTGTATCAAGATGCGCAATCGCACAAAAGCGTTATCGCAAGCAGGTCATGTTTGACATCAGGCCGTGCATCGGAGTTAAAGAGGCGTCATAAACATTCCGGGCGGCGTTCACGCGAGGTAATATACTGATCATGTCGAGGCGGGTTGTTCCCGCACTCATTTCAGTTAAGCGCCATGAAACAAAGCCTACAGCTCAAGCTTTCACAACATTTAACTCTCACGCCTCAGTTGCAGCAGTCTATTCGCCTGTTGCAGTTGTCGACTTTAGAGCTCAATCAAGAACTAGACCGGTTCTTGATGGAAAATCCTTTACTCGAACGGACCGATCTCGGAGATCTCGGAGAACCCGTATCGTTGCCCCCTAGCAATGGGAGCTCCCCAGGAAGTGAGTCTGCGCCGCAGGAGACTCGAAGCGAGGGAGAACCGGAACTGGACAGTCACAACAACGAGGCATGGGATGGATCGGATAACGTTAGCTTCGATGAAACAGCTAATTACGGTCCACGCGAAGAAGGGGAAGAAAGGGAAGGCCAACAGTTACCGGCAGTAAGTCCTACCTTACAAGACTATCTGATTTCCCAACTTAACCTCATGCAATTGTCGGAGCGTGATAAGCAACTGGTGATTTTGTTGATCGCCCACTTGGATGAGGACGGCTACCTCACAGCCACCATTGACGAAATATTCGAGACGTTGCCTGAAGACAGCGAGGTTGACCCGGAAGAGTTGAGTATCGCTTTGAAACATTTGCAACATCTCGATCCCGCCGGGGTGGGCGCCCGCTCTCTAAGTGAGTGCCTGGAATTACAAATAAACACCATACCCGCGAATACGCCCGCTCGGGACTGCGCAATGGCGATCGCAAAAAACCACTTGCAATTGCTGGCTTCGCGCGATTTCAACAAACTCCGGAAAGTTCTTAGTTGCAACGAGGCCGATTTAAAGGCTGCGCAACAGCTTGTTCAAAGACTGAACCCCAAACCTGGCGCTCGGTTCAGCAACATCGAAACCCGTTTTGTTGTGCCGGATGTCATCGTGCGAAAGCTCAAGGGCAAGTGGTCCGCGATGCTAAACCAGGAGGCGTTGCCAAAGTTGCGTATAAATAAAATGTACGCTGACATTTTGCAAAGCCGACGCGACGGCAGCAATCAGCAGTTGACGAGCCAACTACAAGAAGCCCGTTGGTTGATTAAAAACGTGCAGCAGCGCTTCGACACGATTTTGCGGGTAACCCAGGCTATTGTTGATCGTCAAAAGCACTTCTTCGACCATGGAGAGGTCGCCATGCGCCCTCTCGTGCTACGCGAGATTGCCGAACATGTGGGCTTACACGAATCTACGGTATCTCGAGTAACTACCCAAAAATACATGCTTACGCCTCGGGGCATTTTCGAACTGAAGTATTTCTTCGGTAGCCACGTGGCGACAGAAACCGGTGGAGCCTGCTCCGCGACCGCGATTCGCGCGCTGATCAAGCAACTTGTCAGCGCGGAGGATACAAAAAAACCGTTATCCGACAGTCGCATCGCAGACATTCTCGCCCAACAAGGCATCATGGTCGCACGTCGCACTGTCGCGAAATATCGAGAGGCCATGCAGATTCAACCAGCCAACTTGCGGAAGTCACTATAGGAGGAAGACAGAACCGCTTATTTTTAAATCAACCCACCCGGCTCGTGCGGCAGCGGGCGCAAATAAGGAGATCGCTATGAATCTTAACTTGAAGGGGCATCACGTCGAAATCACACCCGCAATTCGGGAGTACGTCATATCGAAGTTTGCGCGTATAAATCGCCACTTCGATCAAGTACTGGATGTCAGCGTGATAATGGCCGTGGAAAAACTCAAGCACAGAATCGAAGCGAACGTACATGTGCCGAAAAAAGACATCTTCGCCGAATGCGATGATCAGGAAGATATGTATGCGGCGATAGACCTGCTTGTAGACAAGCTGGATCGACAAATCGTCAAGTACAAAGAGCTTTACTACAAAGACCGCCATAACGGCGCGCTCAAGCATCAAGAAGTGTCGGATCAAGAAGTGTCGGAATAGTTTTAATCCCAATATGCGCCCACTCTCCTGCGCACGCCTTCATGGCGCTCATGCGATTTTTAGGGGCAGGGAGTTGGGTCGCTGCAAATCCGCCCAGTTTTCCATTACGAAGTTGTATAATTCGCCCCCTGTCTTAAGCGAAGGTCCCGCATTTTGTCGGTAACACGCCAATGAACTTGATCTCGAAGCTGCTAAAACCTGAATTTGTCGTGTTGGATTTGGACGTCAGTAGCAAAAAGCGCGTCTTCGAACAGGTCGGTCTTTTGTTCGAAAACTACCATCAGGTAGCACGCTCTCAAGTGTATGACTGTCTATTCGCGCGAGAAAAACTCGGCTCCACTGCATTAGGCCACGGCATCGCCATCCCTCATGGACGGTTGAAAAATGGGCGTGAAACACTGACCGCCTTCGTTCGAACGCGCGAGCCCATCCCTTTCGATGCGCCAGACGGTAACCCGGTGCGTTTGATTTTCGTTGTTCTAGTTCCGGAGCATGCTACGGAAACCCATCTACAAATTCTCTCGGAACTGGCTCAGATGTTCAGCGAAAAGTCGGTCCGGGATGCATTGCTGACATGCGAAGAACCAGCCGAGGCTTATCGACTTTTGACCGAGTGGTCACCTTATGCCCCACCTGTCCGTAGAGCAGCTCTTTAAGGACAAACGCGAAAAGCTCGACCTGACCTGGGTCGCCGGCGAGGAAAGCGGCCGGCGCAGTCTGGGGAGCGACTCGCTGGCTCGTCCGGGTATTGGCCTCATCGGTCACCTCAATTTAATTCACCCACACCGCCTCCAGGTACTCGGCGCCGCCGAAATCTCGTACCTCAAAAGCCTGGATCGAGATAGTCTGCAACAGGCAATTGAACGGCTGTTTTCAGCCGAACTCACCGCAATATTCATCTGCGATAGCAAGCCTGCCCCACGCGCGCTGCTGCAACCCGCCAGACAAACCAGCACTCCGCTTTTCACCACATCGCTTCCTAGCCA
>DATLHW010000481.1:0-5461 GCA_035539675.1 Burkholderiales bacterium
GCGGCCGAGTTCGGCGACATCGCGACGGAATATGCTCGCGACGTCGTCGAAGGCCGCGTGATCGCCAACAAGTGGCACAAGCTAGCGTGCCAGCGCCACTTGAACGATGTTGCTCGCGCCGCGCTTGGCGAGTGGCAGTACACGTTTAATCCGGAACTAACGGATACCAAGGGAAAGCAATACCGCCCA
This sequence comes from Burkholderiales bacterium, assembly GCA_035539675.1. Taxonomy (GTDB): domain Bacteria; phylum Pseudomonadota; class Gammaproteobacteria; order Burkholderiales; family DATLHW01; genus DATLHW01. Next base: position 190 of record DATLHW010000481.1, read on the forward strand.
GCAGAGCGCATTTGCAAATTCGCCCAGCTGATGCCGCACATTAAGGGCGACTGGGCTGGTCGCAGCGAGTTGATCAAGCTGGAGCGGTGGCAGATATTCATTCTCGCCTCGATCTTTGGCTGGATAAACAAGATCACGCTGCGGCGCCGCTTCCGTGTCGCCGACCTGTTCGTTCCGCGTAAGAACGCGAAAAGCACGATCGCGGCGGTGATTGGCCTGTACATGCTGGCGGTAGACGGCGAATTCGGCGCCGAGGTGTATAGCGGGGCGACGTCTGAGTACCAAGCTTATGAGGTGTTCAGGCCGGCGAACTTGATGTCTCGCGCGACGCCGCAATACCGAGACACGTTCGGCGTCGGCATGACTGGCGTGAACGCTTCGAATATCTCAGTTGTTGAGACCAACAGTAAGTTCGAGCCAGTCATCGGCAAACCTGGCGATGGTGCTTCGCCATCTTGCGCGATCGTGGATGAATACCACGAGCACAAGACGCCAGACCTGTACGACACCATGCAGACCGGCATGGGTGCTAGATCGCAGCCATTGATGTTGGTAATCACGACGTCTGGATCTGACATCAGCGGGCCGTGCTATATGCACCAAGCCGAGTTGCAGAAGATCCTTGAAGGCGTGATCGAAAACGATCAGCGCTTCGGCATCATCTTCACCACCGACAAAGATGATGATTGGACGTCAGAAGAAGCTTTACGCAAGGCAAATCCAAACTACGGCGTTTCGGTAGACGCGGATTTTCTACGCGCTCAACAGCGCGACGCTATGGCGGATCCGCGAAAGCAGGCGGTATTCCAGACGAAGCATTTGAACATCTGGGTCGCCGCGGCTTCGCCCTGGCTCAACCTGTACAACCTGCAACGCGTTGCCGATTCATCATTATCCATTGATGACTTCCGTGGAGAGACGTGCGTTGTTGGCCTGGACCTGGCGAGCAAGATCGACATTGCTTCTGTCTGCTGGCTATTTCGGCGAATGATAAGCGACGCCGTTCACTACTACGCGTTTTGGCGCCACTACGTGCCGCAGTCAGCCGTCGATAAGAAAGAAAACGTGCACTACAAAGGCTGGGTCGAGCAAGGCTATCTAATCGCCACGCCGGGGAACATGATTTCGCTAGGGCAGATCGAGGATGATGTAATCGCCAGCTCGGAAAATCATGTCATTTCGGAAGTCGCGATGGACGAGTGGGGCGGCCGCGAGATAGCCACAGCGCTGACTGAAGAGGGCTTCACTGTCGTGAACATTCCGATGCAGGTGAAATACCTGTCGGAGCCCATGAAAGAAATTCAGGCTGTCGTGGATGATGAAAGATTCCATCACGACGGCAACCCCTGCACTGTTTGGATGCTTAGCAACGTCGAGGTTAAGGAAGATCGAAACGAAAACATCTTCCCGCGCAAGCTTCGACCTGAAAACAAAATTGACGCCGCTATCGCACAAGTCGTAGCCATGGCCCGTCGCTCCGCACTTACATCGACATCCGGCAAATCATTCTGGGAAACCGCTGCATGAAAGACAAAGTGCTGCGCTTGTTACCTGACGCGCTGATTACAGCTGGACTTGCCAGTGTGTCCTATGGCGTTTGGTCTATATACGAGCCTGCTGGGTACATCGTTGGCGGGGCATTGATGGCGGTGATTGGTTACCTCGCTGATCGCAGGGCATCCTAATGGGATTCTTTTCATCCCTGCTACAGCCGCGCCAAAACGTGGCGTTTCAGGAAGGATTCTGGACTGGTTTTACCAGTAGATCGAGCTCGGGAAAATCGGTAAACGTAACAAGCGCTTTACAAGTCACCGCTGTACTGGCGTGTGTAAGGGCCATAGCTGAAGGCGTGGCTCAGGTGCCGATGCGGCTACACAAAGAGCGGGACGATGGAGGCAGCGACATTGCCAAAAAACACCCGCTTTATAGGGTATTGAACCGCAAACCAAACGCATGGCAGACCAGTTTCGAGTTCCGCGAAACAATGATTTACCACGCGGCGCTGACCAGACGATTTGTTGCGTTCAAAAATCGCGTCAGAGGACAAATTGTCGAGTTAATACCGCTTGATCCAGGATCTGTAGAGGTAATTTGCAGCGACCGTGGCGTGTTGACCTATCTAGTTACGGGTGCGACAGGTGAGCAAAAAGAATTCCCAGCGGAAGCCATATGGCACGTCAAAGGGCCGAGCTGGAATGGCTGGGACGGCATGGACATCCTTTCCCTAGCGAGAGACGCCATTGGACTATCGATGGCGACAGAAGAGTCCCATGCCTTGATGCATAAAAATGGCGGACAGACTAGCGGAATATACAGCGTCGAGGGATCCCTGGATGACAAGCAATACAAACAGCTCCGCGATTGGATAGATCTCCAAATTACGGGCGCAAACAAGTTCAAGCCATTCATTCTCGATCGCGGCGGGAAGTGGACTCCGACCAGCAAGACAGGCGTCGATAACCAGCATCTCGATACGCGTAAGCACCAGCTGGAAGAAATCTGTCGGGCGTGGCGGGTAAGCCCAATTATGATTGGGCATGCCGATAAAACGGCGACCTATGCTAGCGCGGAACAGATGTTCCTGGCTCATGTTGTGCATTGCTTAATGCCGTGGTACAGACGCATTGAGGAATCTGCCGATGTGAACTTGCTGACCGAAGACGATTACGAAAACGGCATATACGCAAAGTTATCGCCGAATGCCCTGATGCGTGGCGCTACAAAAGATAGAGCCGAGTACTACTACAAGCTCTGGCAAATGGGCGCGCTTAACCCGAATGAAATACGCGCAATGGAAGAGAAGAACCCATACCCTGGCGGCGAGATTTACCGGGTACCAATGAACACCATTGCTGCAGACGATGAGAGCGAGCCGGCGCTGTCGCCGTCGCCAAGCAGTCGAAGGAATCGCCTCAACGTCGGCCGCGTGCTCTCATCAAAGAACGAGCGCCGGATCCGCGACGCAGACGGATTGCTGAACGAAGTACTTGCTGAACTCGACAAACAGGAAGATCCCAATGAAGAAACGACTGATTGACCTGAGCGTTACAGACAAGCTGAGGAACCTCGCTCCATTATCGTTAGGCCCTGGCCATATCCGCGTCGCTGCGGACGAGGAATCATCCGAAGCGGAAGTCTTCATCTATGGCGACATCGGTGGATGGTGGAATGGCGTGGAGGCGGCCGAGTTTGCGAAGGAAATCGCAGCCCTCGATGCCGACACCATCAACGTCCGCTTAAACAGCCCTGGCGGCTCGGTGTTTGACGGCGTCGCAATCTACAACACGCTCGCACGTCAATCGTCCAACGTCATCGTGCACATCGAGGGCATCGCGGCATCGATCGCCTCAGTCATCGCCATGGCTGGTGATGAAATTCGGATAGGCGACGGATCGAAGGTCATGATCCACAAGCCATGGTCATTCGCCATGGGCGACGCAACGGTGATGCGCAAAGAGGCAGAGGTACTCGATGAACTCGAAGCCGGCATCATCGATATCTACGAGGCGCGCACAGAGCAGAAACGCAATCAGCTGGCCGACTGGATCGCCGCCGAGACATGGTTCGGCGCCCAAGGAGCCGTTGACAATGGCTTCGCCGATACCCTTGTTCAGGCAAAGAAGAGGGAAAAGAAAGACCACGCCAAGTCGGTAATGCTGAAGCTTTTCAAAAACACACCGAATGACATCGTGCCGGAAGATCGCGAAGACCTGACCGGCATGCGCGAATTCGAACATCTTCTCCGTGACGGAGAAGGGTTCACGAACTCCCAGGCCAAGCGAATCGCAGCACTCGCCGCCCGGGCGATTCAGCCGTCCCTGCGTGATGAGGAAACGGCAAAGCCAACTCAGGCCCTGCGTGACGAGGGGAGACGGGCTGATGTAGCAAGATTGAAAGAGTTAATGCTGTCATTCAAAAAATGACGCGAAGCAGACTCCAACGACCAGGCCTTTAGTGGCCTTTTTTTTCGCCCGTAAAAACCGAGGACCCAGACCATGGATAAGGTAGATGTCAAAGAACTGATGTCGGCGTTCGAAGAGTTCAAGCAAGCAAACGACGAAAACGAAAAGAAGCGCGATTCTCTGCTGGAAGTAAAAATCCATAACATCACCAAAAAGCTTGACTCGTTCGAGCCATTGAACCAGAAGCTCACGCTCGCCGAGCAACAAAACAAGGCGATGCAAGAGCAGCTGGATCGCGTGGAAACAATCCTGAATCGCCCAGGCGTCCTTGGCGCCAACGACAAAGGCGAGCAAAGGAAAGTTATAGCCGCATTTGATCGTGTTATCCGGCGCCAACCCGATGAGAGAGACCCGGCTGACGTTGCGTTAATAAAACAGTACTCCGCGGCGCTGGTGCGTAGTGAGGATACTGCGGGAGGATACCTATTGGCGCCTCCGGAAATGCAGGCGGACATCATTAAAGATGTAATCGAAATATCTCCATTGCGCGCTTTGGCCACAGTAAGAACTATTGGAACCGGTAGTCTGAAACAGAGAAAGCGCACAGGCACTGGATCTGCAACGCGAGTTGGAGAAACGCAATCTCGCGTGAACACGGGTGATCCGGCGTACGGGATGATAGAGATTCAGGCGCCAGAGATGTTTGCAAGAATGGAAATTTCTCAGCAAATGCTTGAAGACAGCGAATACGACCTGCTCGCCGAGCTTCGAGAGGATTCATCCGAGCAGTTTGCCGTGAAAGAGGGGGTTGAGTTCATCGGTGGAGCAGGGGCGTCCAATCAGGCAGAGGGTATCTTAACGAACGCTGATGTTGGCATTGTGGTTAGCGGCAATGCCTCGCTGATCACTGCAGATGGCCTGCAAGATTTGTACTACGGACTAAAAACAGCTCATTCAAGAAATGCGACATTCGGTCTTAATAGAAACAGTATTGGGAAAATCCGTAAGCTGAAAGATGGACAGGGGAATTACATGTGGATTCCCGGCATCGCTGGCAATGTCCCGAACACAATTCTCAACGCGCCATATGTGGAAATGCCTGACATGCCAGATGCTGCGGCGAATACCTTCCCTGTCGTGTTTGGCGATTTCCGGAAGGCCTACCTAATTGTCGACAGGGTCTCTATCGCCTTCCAAGTCGACTACACCACCGGTGCTGATGATGGCCTCGTCGTCTTCCGCGCCCGCAAGCGTACAGGCGGCGGCGTTCGCCAGGCAGAGGCAATCAAAAAACTCAAGTGCGCGGCATCTTAATGCACTGACGCCCACTTAAGACACTATTGAAAGGCACAGCCATGAATCTCCTGCAG
>DATLHW010000482.1:0-5907 GCA_035539675.1 Burkholderiales bacterium
AGTCAAGGAAAACGAAAGTAATGAGCCTCAGGCAAAAGCGTTCAATTGGGAGAGCGTTTGCTGCAACAGGTTTGACCACTTACATAAAATACGGGACGCTTTCATCAATCATCATTTGTAGAAGTTGAGACCTGATCTGACAGTTCCCGTTTTGAAGAGATCGCATTGTCAGATCGGGGCGCGACTTCTACAATTGAGGTGAAAAACTGCTTTGCCCCTGGTAGTGCGTATGTTGGGGTTACCCCTAATTGCTTAGCCATACGACCGCGGATATTTGGTTAGCGAAGAGCCTTCACGCACACATCCGATCCCGACCCTGCTGTTTGGCTCGGTACATCGCCGAGTCGGCATGAAGCAGCAGCGTTTCAGCGCGCTCGCCATTAATCGGATAAAGACTGGCTCCAATGCTAACCGTGATGGTGACGAGCTCACTTCCGAGTTGGAACGGTTTTCGCAAGGCGTCGAGAATTTTATCGGCCAGTGCTTTTACCTGCTTCTCCTCGGTTGGGCCGTCCAGCAGCACGACGAATTCGTCACCTCCGAGCCTGGCGACCGTATCCTCCTCCCGCACACAGTCCGTTAGACGTTTTGCGATGCTCACCAACAACTCATCGCCAATGGCGTGCCCCATGCTGTCGTTGATCGCCTTGAATCGATCCAGGTCCAAAAAAAACAGCGTGAAGTGTTCATGTTTGCGTTGGGCGCGAGCAATCGCATGTTCTATTCGGTCTTGCAGTAAATTGCGATTCGGTAATCCCGTCAATCCATCGTGATAGGCGGCGTAGGCGAGTTGCTCGGTTTTTTGTAGCGCTTCCGTCACGTCGCGTAATACCGCCACCGCGCCGACAATCTTGCCTTCGCGATCATAAAGCGCCGTTGCAAGTTCCTCAATGAGGTATTTGCCTTTGCCGTCGCGGAACAATACGTTCTGCTTTACTATTTGCTGCCCATATCTCAGGCAGTCTTCCAGCGCCGTGGTTGTGCGCTGGTGATGTCTATCGAAGCTTTCGAAAACATCGCTGACGGGTTTATGAAGGACAAAAGACGCAAGGCATCCGCAAAGCCGTTCCGCTGCGGGATTCAGATATTCGATGCAACCGTTGGCGTCGATGAGTACGATGCCCTCGCCGATGGAGCTCAAGGTTGTTTGCAGTCGATTTTTTTCTCCATGAAGCACTTTCTCGGTTAGACGGTGTAGGGCGACTTCATCTTGTAACTCTCGTTTATCGAACCGCAAAGTTAGCGAAGTTCGAATAGACGAATGGAGAGTCCAGGCGGCGGTCAACATGCCAACGAGGAATATGAGCGTCATAAGTCCCATGGCCGTATGCAATCCGGTTCCGAACGTAAGATAACGAAACGCCAACGGAAGCAGGGCGGGCAACAAAAATAGTAGGCACGCCTCCAACCTGGGCGCCAGCACGGTGATGCCGCCAGCGGCCATGCCTGCCAGAACGAAGGCGATAAAGGCTTGATGGGCGAATGATGCTTCGGGAAAAAGTACGAATGCGCTGGTTCCCCAAACGACGCCTGCTAGCGCGGCGCCGGCAAGATAAATCTGATTCCAGAAACGAGCTTGATCAACGGCGAAGCTTGCGCGCGCGTATCGCCAAACGATGAACGCGCGAATCGCCGTTATTAGCGCCAAACCGCAGTACCAACCAAGTGAAACGGCCACGGAAATATAAGCGCTCTGAACAAAAGCCAGTATTGCTCCGTTAACAAGGGTGGTGGAATATGCTAGCGGCGCGTTTCTGTAGAGCAGTCTTACCTGCTCAGCATACAACGGGTCGAAACTGCCGGAGCGCCTAAGCATTGCCTGTGGATTACATCAATCTTGCCTGCGAGGGAAACGCGGACACTATCAAGAAGCGCTCACGACTCGACGGTATTGAACATCGCAGGAAAGTTAGTTGGCCGTGCGGTGGTCGAATGATGGAGCAGAATCCTCGTCAACTCTCCGGGCGAGTGGTTATTTGAGCGCACGGCGGCGTTGCTCCTCCTTTCAGGAGAGTGACCCTGCCGCGTAATCGCGCCTCTTGTGCCCTTTGGGTATACCCTGCGCTCAAATAACCGCTTGCGCAAGCCCGAAAAGATCGCGAATAGGCGCTAACATTTCGTAACCGCGATAATCGTCGATAACAACTCAGGCAGGTTCACCGGCTTTGGCATGAACGCCTGATAGCCGGCCTCCGAAGTGGCCAACCGATCCTGTTCGCGAGCATAACCAGTCAATGCGATCGCGGGCGTCTCGCCGCCTTGTTCATGTGGTAACGCGCGGACCTGACGAACGAGGTCGTACCCGTCCTCCTCAGGCATGCCAATATCGGAAACCAGAACGTCGGGGCGAAAGCTCTTTAGCTTGCCGAGCGCGTCATTGGCGGACGCCGCCGACACCACTTCCGCGCCCGCGTGTTCAAGCGCCTCTTGTAACATTTCACGGGTGTTGAAGTCATCGTCCACCGAAAGAATGCGCAGTCCTCGCAGTCTTCTTCCAACTTCATCGGAGCGAGCGGCGGAAGGCATTCCTTCGTACATTGGGTCGGTGGGAAAGGAGGACATTTGCCACAAGGAGCTGATTGGAAATAGCACTGTGAAAACGGCGCCTTTGCCATCTCCGGGGCTATCCGCCGATACAGCGCCGCCATGCATCTCTACCAAATGTCGCACGATAGCGAGGCCTAGCCCTAAGCCGCCGTGTCTTCTCTTGCTGGACGCATCGGCTTGCCGGAAACGATCGAAAACATACGGCAGGAAGTCCGCGCTAATGCCTTCGCCGCTATCGGCCACCACCAATTTGACTTGTGAATGAACGCGCTCGAGCGAGACGCGAACGTGGCCCTTCTTGGGTGTGAATTTTACGGCGTTGGATAACAGATTCCAGACAATCTGCTGGAGGCGAATCGGATCGCCATAGACGGCGCAGCTATGGGAATCGAAATCGGTTTCCAACTGGATACGCTTCGCCGCCATTGCGGGTCGCATGGACTCTATCGCCGCGGCGATAAGGGGGGGAAGCTTGGTCGGTTGCGCGTCGAGCCGCAGCTTACCCGAGATGATGTCGGATACGCTCAATAAATCATCGATCAATTTCGCTTGCGCCTGCGCGCTTTGCTCAATCGCCGCGAGAGCCCGGCGCCAATGTTCCTGTTGGGGATCGTCCGAACGAAGCGTTTGTGTCCATCCAAGAATGGCGTTTAGCGGGGTTCGGAGCTCATGCGACAGCGTGGCTAGAAACTCATCCTTGGCGCGACTAGCTGTTTTCGCGGCGCGGCTGGCCATTTCCGCTTCGGCCGCAAGCAATCGAAAGCGCTCCTCGCTTTCTCTCAAGGCGTCTTCAGCACGCTTTCGCGCCGTGATGTCTCGGCTGAAACAGCGGATGTGTATGCATTTACCTTCCCGCATCAGCGCGTTCGAACTGATTTCAAGATGTTTGATCGAACCGTCCTTGGCGCGTACGCGGGTCTCGAACGACCCCAGCGAATCGCCGCTGAGCAGGCGCCGCATAACGCCTTGAATCAACTCCTGATCGATATGAAATCGGCTGAAGGAATGGCCGATGTATTCTTCCGGGGCATATCCCAAGAGATCGAGCTCTGCGTGATTCGCCCAGATGACGCGCCCATTGGCGCCCACGCAGTTCATTCCGAGCGGCGCGTTTTCGACAAAGTCGGATAACTCCAACTCCGCCTGTTTGCGCGCCGTGACATCGTGGACAATGTTGAGCACCATCGCCACTACGCCGTCCTTGTTGAATTCGGGCACGATACGCACTGAATAATATTTGAGTCCATTCTGAGAGACGTGGCTGAACTCATATTGCGTCTCCGCGCCTGTCGCGAAGGCTTCCAGGCATTTTTCATCCCATGGTCGATAAATGTCTCTCGGAAGCATGCCGATTTGCGCTTTTGTTTTACCGAGCAGCGCCTCCCGGGATAGCCCAGTCACTTTTTCAATGGCGAGATTGATGTAGCAGTAGCGCAACCCACGATCCAGGCGAGAGACGATATCGGACGAATTTTCGATCAATGCTTTGAACTCATGCTCATGCCGATTAAGAGCCTCGTAAAGGCGATTCCGCTCGGTCAGGTCATATACCAAACCAAGCAACACGCAACGATCATGAAAGGGAGCCTCATACCAGAATACTTCGACGTCGAACGGCGCGCCATCCTTCGTAACGTGCTGGCATACTCGACCATTCGAGGCTTCGCCGGGAGGCATCTGTTCTATGTATAGTAAAAGCTCACGAAGATCTTCTTGTGGGCGAACATCTCGAATGGTCTTGGTGAGGAATTCCTTGCGGGAATAGCCATAACGAGTTACAGCCGCGTCATTGACCGCCAGGATGGCGAGACTTTGAGGGTCAACGATCAGCGCGGGTAGGGGACTGTGGTCGATGGGCGACACTGTTTGGCGGCCTGCATCGCCGGGCCAGAGGGCAGGGGAGTCCAAGCGCTCATCATTCCCGTTTTGCTGGGGGTGATGTTGCCTATCGTCATGGTAATTACTGCCCCGATTTGCGTGTCCCATCTCATCGGCGAGCCGTCTTGTAGATCGGCATCATTTGTGGAGCCAATTCGGCAAGCGTTTGCAGTCTCCGCTCATCTGACGGATGTGTACTAAGGAATTCCGGTCCGCCGCTATTTCCTGCTTGGGCCATTTTTCGCCATAGCGAGACGGCCGCGTTTGGGTCATAGCCAGCCTTGGCCGCAAGCTCGATTCCAACACGGTCCGCCTCGGACTCCATCTTTCGGCTATTCGGCAGGCGGATCGCCAGCAACGCGCCAGCGGCAAGCGCTTGCTGCGTTTTCTCGTTGGCGGCCTGCGTTGCCCCATAAGCCGCCAGCGCGAGATCGGTACTCATCGCCACCGACATTTTCTCGCGAGTGTGGCCGGCCAGCGCATGAGCCACTTCGTGCGCCATCACCTGCGCAAGTTCGTCATCCGTGGGTGAGATTTTTTCAAGTAGACCGGTGTAGACCGCGATCTTCCCGCCCGCCATGGCGAAGGCGTTCACTTGGGGCTCATCAATTACATTGACTTCCCATTTCCAGGCGGCGGTCTCCGGACGTGTTCGCGCCGCTTGCTCGATGATGCGACTGGCGATGTTTCGCACCCGCGCAACTACGGGAGAGTTAGCCTCAAGCTCACCCTTTTTTTGGTATTCGGCCATTTGCGTCGAATAGGCTTGCGACGATGCGCTGATGACCTGTTCTTCCGGCACAAGCGCAAGCTGATGTCGTCCGGTGACTGGATTTGTCGCGCATCCGGATAACAGAGCGCACCCCATGAACAAAAGTTTTCGCAGCATGATGTTTTAACCGATCGTAGAAGGTTTACTTTTTTTCAAAAGTCCGGGAAAGGTCGGACCCTAACCGGCGCCAGTCCGACCAATAAAGCTCTGCGCTGAGTTATGTCTTCATTTTCGCAAATGATCTCTTGGGCGATAAACATGCAATGGTTGTTTTTCCAGAGCACCAGCAACACCTATGCCAACGATAAAACGAGATCTTCCATGCGAGAAATTTGGAAGGTAGTCGCCGAATTATGTGGCGGCGCTTTGAGGCGAAAACGGGTGAATTCCTGTAAACCTTACCAAGATCGGTGTAATCCTTGCCATGAACGAGGCAGAGTGTCGGCTCCAACAATGAAAGATCCCGTAGACAAAAGCGTGAATTTTGAAACTATTCATCCGTTGGCATGGAAGATGCGGAAGAAGATAGAACGGAGGCGGGAAAAAACTGAGGAGCCTCAATACTGAGCGGGGTAGGCATGGGTTCCGGTCTTGAGTGGTTCGGACGGGCGCTTCGCGACTGTCGCCCTTGCGCTTATCGCCTCATCCCAGATTTACACCTTCCTTCACACGCATCTTTTATGAAAATGGGAGAAAGAAATGTCAATTGG
>DATLHW010000483.1:0-11140 GCA_035539675.1 Burkholderiales bacterium
CAGTACACAGTTAGTACGGCAAGGAGAGCTAAGCAGGGGTTTCGAGCAGCATGCTGCGAGCCTGCGCAGCGGCTGTCCGATGCAGCGGACAGCGCACCCTGCAAGGGCAACGCCGCTGGAAGACTTTTGCACAAGTACTTAGCGCTCGGAGCGGTCCGTTTTTGGCTGGTCCGTTTTACTTTCATTGTGACGCTGTTGCTCATCGCGCTTAGTGGGAAACGTCCACCAAACTATGCCGATCAGTAGCAATAGCGCGATTAAAACCTCTAGATATATCCAACCCATACCAATGACTCGCAAAGTGATCGTAAGCCGGATTATCGCACAGCCGTTCTTTCAAACCGGGGGCAAATCTCTTCGGACAATGCTGGTTATAGCGGGGGCGTTAGTCGTCGCGCAAGGATGCGCAACGACGAGCGAACCACCGCCGAAAACGCCACCGATTGCGGCGCAAGCGCCAGCGGCGGAGCCGCCGGACGCGGGAACGCCGCCAGCCGAATTGATTCCCCCATTGGATCAGACCACAGCGCAGCCGCAAGGTTGTCAGTGCCCGGGCGCGACGACGGCAAAACCCGCAGAGCCCGTAGCGCCGATAGAACAGCGGAGTCGATTCTCCGCCGTCGATTGGAAAGATCTGCCTGATTGGGGCTTAGACCCGCTGGCTCCTTCCTTCATAGCCTTATTGCAAAGCTGTAACGCGTTGGGTGGAGAGTCCGCTTGGAAAACTGTGTGTACGGAAGCGAATCGGCTCACCGTCCAAAGCCCGAACCGCAAGTTGCGGGAATTCTTCGAGACCAATTTCACGCCCCACCAAGTCATCAATCCTGACGGCGCCGTCACCGGGATGATAACGGGCTATTACGAACCGCTGCTTTATGGCAGCCGAACCCGAAGCGAGCAGTACCGCTACCCGCTCTATTCCCAGCCGGACGACCTCATAACGGTTGATCTCTCGAGCATTCATCCCGATCTGAAAAACAAACGTCTGCGCGGCCGATTGGAAGGCAACCGCGTGGTTCCTTATTACACGCGCTCGGAAATCGAGACGAACGAGCCGCCCATTAGGGGCAAAGAACTCGTTTGGGTAAACAACCCTGTCGATGTGGTTTTCCTCCATATTCAAGGCTCGGGGCAAGTCCGGCTGGATACCGGAGAGATCATGCGAGTGGGTTATGCGGACCAGAACGGCCATCCGTTTCGTTCCGTTGGACGCTATTTGATCCAACAACGAATACTGCGGCCCGAACAGGTATCGATGCAGGGCATCAAGGCGTGGGCGCAGAAAAACCCGGATAAGGCGGATGCCTTGCTGAATTACAACCCGAGTTACGTCTTCTTCCGCGAGTTGCCGCTTAATCTTCCCGGACCAATCGGTACATTGGGCGTGCCGCTGACCGCTGAACGGTCGATCGCCGTCGATCAACGCTCGATCCCGTTGGGCGTGCCGGTCTACTTGGCCACGACATGGCCCAATAGCAGCAAGCCGCTTAATCGATTGATGGTGGCGCAAGATACGGGCGGCGCGATCAACGGCGCGGTGCGGGCCGACTTCTTTTGGGGATTCGGCGACGACGCAGGAAAGCTTGCCGGAGTGATGAAACAAAGCGGGCGTATGTGGGTGCTGCTGCCTAAGGGATATACGCCACCAGGGTCGTAATAGCCACAACGCCCCTGCCTTGCTACCGAGGCAGGGAAGCTTCCTCAAGCACGATGAGCGGACGACCAAACTCCACCGCGAAGCGGGTGCGGTAACGCTTTGGTTTGCCCTCTTTCATGGCCGGTGTGCAACGCATTGCTTTATGGAACGCCAGGGAAACCTCTTCAAAATAGCCGGGGGGATCAGCCTCGATCACCGTCGCGTCGTCCACCTTGCCAATTTCGTCCACCCATAACTCAATAATGACCCGTCCACGGATATTCGCATCCTCAGCGGCTTTGGGATATGGCGGCTCGCTTCGGTCGCTCTTGCACTTTGCCGGCGTGTCCACTTCTCGCCAAGTGTAGAAGGTCTGGTCAACGGTAGATGGAACAGCGGCGATTGGCGAAGACTCCGCCGGAGTCGGCGAAGGCGTGGAGACGACCTCAGGCTCCTTTGGGAGGGGCTCGCTAGATTCGACTGGTTCAGGCGCCCGTTGAGGAATGGGGTACGCTGCAGCGGGAACGTCGGGCTCGAGCTTCTTGCTGCTTACCAACCTCGCTTCAATGGGGCGAAGCGAAGGCTCGGGAACCGAATTTGTATGCATTCCGCTGACGCCTAAAATCAATATCAGATGGGCGACAATCGATAACAACACAGCAAAGGAAACTCGAAGCGCTTGATTCCGGCGATCGCGATGAAAATAACGCGGGGCGGTCATCGAAAAACCACTCAAGGCGCCGCGCAATACATTAAGAGCCTATTGGGGTAGGCTCTAAGCGCTTGAACCTAGATTCCGCAGTTGACCGCTTATTTGACATGGAAGCGTCTTGTATATGCGAGCATTTTCGTTCTTTTGCGCTTTACCAAATGGGTAAGCACGCTACACACCCGATTGCACGTTTTTGGGGCTATCAGGCGTTGTTGCTCCGCCTTGCATGGAAGGCCATGCCGCGTTGTCGCGCCTAGCCCGATAGCCCCAAAAACGCACACTCGGGCGCGTTCAACTGCGGAATCTAGGTTGAACAGGCTCCTATGGAAGCCGTCGCAGCTTCTGTTCAACATACCGGTCCAATTCGGCGGAGAGATGGCCGCCATCGCGAGCGCGCTGGAACGCATCGCGAGCTTCGGCGACCTTGCCTTCCGCCTCCAGGGAAATGCCAAGCCCCATCCACCAAACATTGGCGCCTGGGGACAAACGCAACGCCGCCTGATATTTATCGATAGCGGCGGAATGCTCGCCAAGACGTTGTAACACCCCCGCATGAAAAGCCTGATAGTCCGCGCTACTGGCGCCTAACGGTGCGCTTCTCTGCAAAGTTTCGCTGGCGGCGGTTGCTTCGCCACGCTCTATCTGAATACGCGCTAGTCGAATCGCGATATCCGGTTGCGCGGAATTCTGAGCCAAACCCTCTTTTAGTACAGCCTCGGCTTCGTCCAGCCGTCCCTGCTCCACCAAAATCGCCGCCAATGCTTGCCTAGCAGGGCTATAGCCAGCTTCGTCCTGAAGCGCAGCGCGAAAACCGGCGATCGCCTCGTTGATTCGCCCTTGGTTCAATACTTGGTGCGCCTTGCGATATTCGCTCTCGGCTCGCTCGTGAGCCGTAGCGAGGCGCTCCTGCTTCTCAATTATTATTGGCTCAGCCTGTGATTTCGCTAAAGCGGTTGAAGGAGCCGATGCAACCGCCGGAGGCGGCGCAGGCGCAAGCGGTGTAACAACGGCGGCTCGCATTTCCTCGGGCTGCGCAACAGTCTGCGCGCGGCTAATATCCGTAGGCGGCTTTCTTTCAATCTGCGCCGTGATGTCTTCTTGCGATAAGCGAGTCGGCTCGGCGAACGAGGCAGGCGGCTTAGGCTGCGTTGGCTGTTCGACTACAACGGCATTTGGGATCTGAGCCAATGGAGCGCTCTTGTCGATCTCCTTTTTATTAATGTCCGGAGTGGTGGAAGCTGGGGTTGAGGTAGCAGTAGCAACGCTTGGTGGTGGGCTGCCGGATTTCGTTACGCTCATCAAGCCTCTCACGCCCCAGACAGCGCCGCCTATAACCAGCAATACGCCCACAACCGTAATGATCTTCGGAAAAATTGATGATCGCTCTTCCGGTAACGGACGGACGTAATTGGGCAACGCGCCCTGTTCATGGATAGCGCGGCGCGCCTCCAGGTCCTGCAACATTTGATTAATCAGACTCATGCCATCCTCGAAAAGACGCCTAACTCCCTTTTACGGGAGGAGGGTTATGAAGACTACTTTCCTTCGATCCAAACTGGCTACCGCCTCAAATCATCCTAGATTCCGCAATGGCCATTCCATACAAGGAAGCGTAACGCCGCTAGGGCGCTTTTGCGTAAGTTCGTAAGCCTCACAAAGGGGCCCATAATCTCCACCATGGCAGCGAGGCCTCTTCCGTATCCCGCACAGCCATTCGTAGATGCCGCAAAGTCACTTGCTGTCGACCTTCGCCAAATGCAGACAGCAGCGCCTTATGCGCAAGAATATTGACCATACGGGGAGTGCCACGGCTAGCGCGATGAATCATGCGCACCACCCCGGCGGCAAACAAGCGGTCGCCCCGGTATCCGGCTACTCGCAAGCGATGATTTAAATAATGCTCCAACTCATCGCGCCGTAAACCACTTAGACGATAGCTAAACGCAATTCGTTGGCGTAATTGGCGGACCGAGGGATTGGCGAGTTTGACATCGAGCTCCGGCTGCCCGAATAGCACCAGTTGCAGCAGTTTTCGCTTTTCAGTTTCCAAATTTGAAAGCAGGCGAAGCGCCTCCAAACTGTCGAGCGGCATAGCTTGAGCCTCGTCGATGCAAAGAACAACCGGCTTTCCCTCGCGCGCATAGTCGAGTAGCGCTTGATTCACCGATTTGAGCAAATGGAATTGATCATCATGGCGATCAAGCGCAAGCCCTAGTTCTTCCGCTACCGCAAGCAGTAAGACGCGTGGCTCGATATATGGATTAGGAAGATAGGCGGTGACATATTCATCGTCCCCTAAAGCGGAAAGCAAACGTCGGCATAGCAATGTCTTTCCCGTGCCGACCTCACCGGTGATCTTGATAAAGCCATCACCGCTCTTGATCGACACTAGTAGCGTATTTAGCGCTTCCTGGTGAGCATTGCCAGCGAAGGCGAACTGGGTGTCCGGGGTTATGCCGAAAGGCAACTCCTTCAGCCCAAAGTGAGAGAGATACATTTTTCACGGCTCCAGAGCGTCTTTAGAAATCTCCGAATAAATTTCTTAGGAACGGTAAAAGAACAATTTGCGGATTTGGATGTGTTTTACGGGATGCGATGCAAGGCGTCCCGAAGCGCCGTGTAGCAAGACTACACAAGAGAGGGACAACGCAGCAGCGCGCCCGTAAAACGCTAGACAAATCCGCAAATTGTTCTTTTACCGCTCCTTAGTCAGAGCCCCCTGCCGAGACTGCGCGTCGTCACTGTTGAATGTTCGTTCCCTGCGGCGTTACGGTAATCGTACGCCGCTTCATGTCTTCCACACGCCGTTGCGTATTGTCGAGATCCTGAACCCAGCTTCTGTCATCACGAATGATGGTTGGCTTGAGCAAAATAACCAACTCGCTCTTCAACGAACTTCTCGATTTATTGGCGAACAAAGTCCCAAGCACTGGCGTATCGCCGACCCCAGGCAAACCGGAACGGTCGCTGTTTTGCTGCTGCTTCATCAAGCCGCCGATAGCCACAATATTGCCGTCCTGTACGCGCACGATGCTATCGGTTTCGTTGATCGCGCTTGCCGCAAGAGGCAACTTGAAAGTTCCTAATGAGCCTAAATCAAGTAGCTTTGTTTTTTCCGACACTTCGCTGATAGAAGGATGAACATGCAGAATAATGTTATTTTCCTCGTCAATCTGCGGCGTCACATCCAACGCAATGCCGGAGAAAAACGGCTGCACAGTAATAGTGGGCGAGATCGTGTTACCTGCCCCCACGTTATTGGTGGTCGTTGTCGTCGACACGCTGGTGACAAAGAACTCGTCCGAGCCAACCTTGAGAACCGCTTTCTGATTATTAAGCGTTGCGATACGCGGACTGGACAGCACGTGCACGTTCCCTTGTGTTTCAAGGAAACTTAATAACCCGGCGAAGTTACTTGCGCGGAAGGCGAGGCCAAAAATCCCGGCGCCGAGATTGGTTCCTCCGACCAATTCGGTTCCTGGTATTGCGCTAAGCGTTGGATTTGTAAACGTCCGTCCGATGGAGTCCAGGGCTTCCGCGCCAGTCGCCAGCGCTCCCTCCCGTTGCAACACAGTCCCAGGATTGACCATACCGACACTCGCTCGGTTGTTTCGGAAAATGGACCAATTAATTCCCGATTCGTATCCGTCCCTCAACGTCACCTCAATGATTTTGGCTTCGAGCATGACTTGGCGCTCGACAATCACTTGCGTGGCGCGCAGAAAATTTTCGACGTTACGTTGCTCACTTGGCAGGGCCCGAACAACAATGACGCCCGACATGGGATTCACAATAACCTGTCTACCTTCTTCGGCTCCAACAATTGTGCGAAGCGACATCGTCAAGTCGCTCCAGAAATCTGTATCGGAGGTTGTGTAAATACGACTGGAGTCCGGCGCCCGTGTATTCGTCGAGTTCCCCGGCGACGCTCCATTCGCGCCTCCGCTTGCATTGGTCCCTTGTCCATTATTTCCCGTATTCGTTCCCGTCGTGGATATCGAACCGGACGTCACGCGCACATCTGAAGCGCCTTGCCGACGACCGGCCAGATAATTCACCTGAAACACTCGTGTTTGCATCGAAATCGACTGGATGAATATGCGGTTTCCCTGAGTCTTGAATTCGTAACCGTAGATTTCACGAATCGTTTCCAGCGCTTCGCGCACGGTGACATCCTTGAGATTTACCGAGATCACGCCATTCATATCGGGAGGCAACAACATGCTATAACGCGTTCCGGAAACGATGGCCATGAACACCTGTCCGGCCGGCGCATTGTTTACGACAAGATCAAATCGCGGCTCCGCGATAGCGGGCGCTGGTTTAGGCAGTTCAGCCTGCAGCGGAGGCAACAATGCCTTGTCCACAGCCTCCGGCCTGGCGCCGCCGACTCGCTCCGTCTTGGCGCGCTTCAACTCCTGATTAATTTGATCGAAGGTCGCATCTGGCTTTGGTGGAGGGGTTGAGCAAGCTGCCAAGCCCAACGCGAATAGCAACGCACATAGTGTTCTGGTTGTCATTGAGTTTCTCCCCGAGCCCTCTCGGGCCGTCCTCCGCTCGGTTTGGCTGACGCCTTTTTCTCCGACAGCAACTGCTTTTGCACATCGGGCGCCATCTTGAGTGTTCGGACCCCCTCAGGTCCTTTCAGCACCACTTCGCTTTCGGTTATTTTCAACACTTCCGCATCGCCGAACTTCTCCCCTATCGACACACGTTGACCATCGATGATAGCCAAGGGCTTGCCGCCCCTTGGTAGTTTGATCGATTGCAATTTGGAACCGATCCCCGCACTTACCGGCGCAACTGACTCCGCAGTGGGTGGGCGGGTTGGATCTGATAAGGACTGCTGCGCCTGAACGCCATTCACGCTGCCTATCAATCCCATCGCCGCAATAACTGCGCCGCATAGCCCCCTCCGGAAGCCAACGCAAAAATTTGCGCGATCATCATTCATACCGTCAACCATGCTTTATCCAAGCTGAGTGTATAAACCGTTATTGTCATCCGAGTGCGTGGATACTCTTCAACCGTGAGCTTCACGGAATTCCACAACATTTTTTGCGGCAAGCGCTCCAATTCGGAGAGATAAGTCATCAGGTCCCCATAACTTCCAGAGACCACAATCTCAACGCCGTGCTTGTAAATAGGTCCCTCGATCGCCTGAAAATCGTGACCACGCACATCTTTATTCACAGAAACGCCGCCCTGCTTGAGCATATTCATGGCGCCCGCGACAGCCGCATCCACGCGCTCTGATGCCTTACCATCCTTGCGTTCAATCAAGTCGGCAACCGGAAGATTACGAAGCGACACTAGTTGGATTCGATGGTTACGCTTGAGAATCTCATCCAAAAGCGTCGTCACTCCAGCCGGTGGGACCAGTGTTTTTTCAATTGCGCCCAATCGACCGCCGATTTCCTTTATCTGTTGACGCGTCCGTTCGAGATTGGCTCGATTGGCTGCGTCCTGCCCACTCCCCACAATTTGGGCGCCCGCCAACTTTTGTTGAAGATCGGCAAGCTCCACTTTTTGTTGCGTCAGATTCTGTTCAGCAATTTTTTTCCGGGTCACTTGCGGTTTGATCATCATGACGTAACCAACCAACACGATGATGCTCAATATGGCTATCGTTATGAACGCTCTTTCACGCAAACCAAGCGCCTCGAACCGCGCCGCATACTGAGCCCACAATTGATTCATCGCTAATTCCGTCCCGTTATTTCGGCGCTGCGCATCTTGCTACCCAGGTTGAACACCACATGCGGAAGTTTCTGTTCAACTTTCGCCGTGGTCCCACCCTGATTACCGGCAGGGATTGCCGACGCTTGTTCGTCCGGCCGATACACATTTATCATCGCAAAGCTCTGACCTTGAAAAACGGATTCGCTATTCAGCTTCCGAATATAAGTTGGTAATAAATCTGCATTCAGAGCCTTTCCGTTGATCTCCAACCCCGATCCGCCAGGACCAACGCTAAAGTCCGTAAGCCATAAACCCGTCATCGACTGTCGTGCGAGCGCGCGCAAATGCGCCGAGAAGCCCTCGGTCTTTCCGAGCGCCCCGCTTTCAATCAAGTCAATCAGTTCGCCGCGCGTTTTCAACACTGCCTCTGCACGGACCAATTCTTCAATAAGGCGAGTGTCGGGTTTACGTTCAGCCGCGCCTTTCACGGCCGATACTAATTTTTCCCGTTCAACCTTCAAGCGGGCCTCGCCGCTACGCGCCTGCTGAATCAAATCATTGGCGCTATATCGCGCCCATCCGCCACTCACAGCCAAAACGAAAATCGCCGTAAGCACAGCAGCGAGCAAAACGCGGGCGGATAAGGGATCGCGGCGTTTGTGCAGCGCCGGATTTAAAAGATTGATGTATTGACTCATGATGGCGCCTGCTCCGAACGCAACGCGACGCCAATGGTTTGCAAGCATTGGGCCTGCCGCGCCGCGTCCTCCAATTCAGGCGCCGTCGAAAAATCCACCGCATGAGCCAAGTCCAGCAATGCGACCGGTGTGTCTAGATTGGTGCTCAGATACTGATGCAATTCGGGAACGCCAGGCACAGGCGTCAGCAATAACTGCTTGAGGGAAATTGTGCTGTATTGACGATCGAACAGGTCGAGAGAGCGTTGGAGTTCGAGTCCTATGCGCTCAATGTAACGTTGGCGATGATCGGCGTCCGATTCGACAAGCTGGTTTAGCGTGACTTCAATTCGGCGCGACGCATAGAGTTCGCCCTTGTAGGTAAAGGTAAGCATTCCGCCGTACTCATTGAACGAAAGCATGGCTAAGCCGCGATTACCTTCTTCGAACAGCGCTGCGATATTGCGTTGGGCGAGCTCGGGAATATCTATCACTTCAAGCGGAATGCGAGCCGTATCAAAAAGGTTCATGCATGAGCCGATAACGCTGTTGTTCGCGGCGATCGCGAAGATAGACTTCGCTCGCCCCGACATGGCTCCGGTCGATGGTATGTCGAGCACATCGATGGTGGCGGACTGCACGGGGTAATCGAGCATGTCCTTAAGCCGCCAGCGTACCGCATCGCGCACTTCAGGCTCAGGCACATTGGGGGAATCTACTTGAAGGATCTGGTATTCACCTTGGCCAAGCAATGCAGCGCAACGATATTGACCGAGCTTGAACTCCTTGCGTAGACGAGAGAGCGCCGATTGCACATCCCCATCCTTGCGAAAGGAATCGAGAAAACCGATTTGCGGCCTACCCGCAGCATTGCGCCGAACATGGGCAATATCGATCCTATCCTCGTGAAGACTGATAGAAATCCACCCCTGTTTTTTCCCCCCGCCGAAGAAAATCGCAGCCTCCCCAAGATGACTGACGCAATGTACAACTTACTTCAAGTTAAAACGATAACACATTATTTGTATTGAGAAATCTGATTTCCATCACATTTTTTGTTTTTGGTTGGTAATTTTTTCGAAAACACATAAATCCCTGCCCCGACCTCACCGACTGACCGTGATCGTAAGTTGCCGCTCCACATAATTTTGGCTGGGCGTAGCATTCGGACAAGGCGGCTGATTACAGGCTGTGGCGGTAATTTGATATACGTTAACTGTCGTTCCAAGTTCGTTCGCTGTGGTAAGAGAGCAAGTAACAGTCGTTGTGAAGTCCTGCAGACTCGTGCCTGGAAATGTACTCGTGGCGCTTGGACACGCTGGCGCCGCCACTGGGGTCAGCGCCTGGAATGCTCCGGTTTCAATTCCGTAACGCGCGGCTTGATAGGCGCGCGCCCCCTGAAGGTCGAGTGTCGAACCCACCTGCTGCATCGTTGAAAGCGACACAAGAAAAACCGATAGCGAGGCGAAAATAACCAGTAAAAAAACACCCGCCAGGAGAGAAAATCCCCGCTGCTTTTTTTGATAATGGGATGCGCTGACCATTTGTTGGTTATGGGACATTGTTGACGTGAATCGTGTGATAAATATTCACCG
Organism: Burkholderiales bacterium; assembly: GCA_035539675.1. Classification (GTDB taxonomy): domain Bacteria; phylum Pseudomonadota; class Gammaproteobacteria; order Burkholderiales; family DATLHW01; genus DATLHW01. The sequence continues at coordinate 10,303 of DATLHW010000483.1, forward strand.
ACTCTCCTGCTTGCGTAATGCTCAACGTCATAATAATCAGACCGGCCCGCTGCGCAACGGCCAACGGATCGTAGACAAAGGTGCATGCAGTGACATTCTCCGCGATCAAATCGCCAGCCCCCGCTGGCGGAACAGACTGTGCGGCAGCGATGGCGTAACCACTGTGGCGTGTAAGACGCCCAGTGGCCAAGTCACAGTTGTATGAGACAGGCGAACCCGCGATCACATGAAAGCGGTCTTCCGGCGAAGTAAACGGAAAAGGCGTCCCGGTCGAGGTATACGGGATATTACTTAGCATACCTCCCGCGCCAGGATAGGCGCGACGGGTGTCGCCAACATAGGCGTCGGCGCCGGGAATTCCCAGGTTGTAGATCACGATTTGATCGCCAGCTCCCACTTCAACGCCAGGGCCCAAGACATCGAACGAATTATCGGCGCCGCTGCTGAAATCGAGTATGTCGCCGGCGCCCGTATTGGTCTGCGCCGCACGATAGCGACCACCGGCGCGCGTGATCAGAAACTCGACCGCGGTGTTGGCTCCAGACGTGGACACTCGAACACTGTTAGGCAGCGCAAGACGTAGGTCGCGTCCGACTCGCCGCAACGTGTTATCGACCCTGTCTGTCATTTCCGCTCGCCGAGTCGAATCGAAATACGACTGCGTAGGAGCCAACATGAACACTGCGACTGCGGCGGCGACAATTCCCGTGATGACAATCACGATGATCATCTCAATCAAGGTAAACCCCGATTGCAAACGCTTAGAGTGGGTTGCCGCTTGGCGTACGGGAGCCAAGGTTGGGCCGAGAAGCGGAGGCGTACAAGCAAGTACGTTGAG
>DATLHW010000484.1:0-11921 GCA_035539675.1 Burkholderiales bacterium
CGCCTGAACTGTCAGACAATAAACAAGAAACCGGAACATCCGGCAAGGGTAGCGAAAGCCAATCAGCGCCGTCCGTCATTACCGCCATAGAAGTAAAGCCGGAAAGCGCGTTGGTCTCCACTCCAACCCAGGCCGCGCCGCAATCGCAAGACGGCGTGACAAGATAGCCAACTAACGAAACTGCAGTTACGCCATCCGCGCCTGTTGATCCCAAAGAGAAGACCTCAAAGAAAAAAATCCCAGGTGCTGCGACGAGCGGGCCTCAGGCAGGGACATTGAAAACCAAGCCCCAAAAATCCACGGCGTCCGGCGATAAAATGCAAACTGCGGCGAAGGCCACGGCAACTGTAATATTCGCAGTAAGCCCTTGGGGAGAAATTTATATCAACGGTCAACGGGAAGGTATTTCGCCCCCATTGAAAGAGCTCAATCTGCCACCAGGAAAGCATATAATTGAAATTCGAAACACCGCTTTTCCGCCCCATCGGGAGACCATCGACCTTACACCCGAGGCAAGCGTAAAGGTAAAACACAAATTTCAATAATTTGGAGTTGAGATGCGGCGCTTTCTCTCGTTGCGGATATTTTTCGTATGGCTTGCGTTAGTCTGCGCCAGTTGCTCTTTAATACCCTCGAAACCCCCTAATACGGGGGAAACAAAAGCGCCGGCCAAGTCCAACAGTCAGTTGGAACTCGAAAACGGTATCAAAAGCTATGAAGAAGGCGACTACAAGTCTGCCGCCAAGCAATTGCAAAAAAGCCTGGAATTAGGCTTGGAGTCGAAAGCAGATCAGGGGAGCGCTCACAAATACTTAGCCTTTATCCATTGCGCATCTGGCCGAGACAAAGCGTGCCGAGAGGAGTTTCGCAAGGGATTTGACAGCGATCCGCAGTTCGATCTGCAACCGTCCGAGGCAGGTCATCCGATATGGGGGCCTGTGTTTCGCAATATAAAGGCCGAGTTAGCCGCGAAGTCAAAACCCAAATCGTCCGTCATAACCTATAGTGACTATAACGTTTCATGAACCGTTTTGTGCTCACATAGTTTTATATCGTCAGTTCTACATAGTCGCATAATGAACGGTGTGTACGAAAGGTAACAATGGCGCAATGTCCTAACTGAAAAGTGATTAGCCAATATGACTAAAAAATCACCCAAACCAATGTCTGAAGCAGAACTCCTTGCTTCGGACCCCAAAGACTACATGAACGAAGCGCAACTTGCGTTCTTCCGTCAGCGCTTGCTCGACATGAAAGCCGAGTTGGTTAACAACGCAGCTAACACAGCGGAACATTTGCGTGAGATGACCATTCCAAGCGACCCCGCTGACCGGGCCACGCTGGAAGAAGAATACGCGCTTGAGTTGCGAACTCGAGAACGGGAACGGAAGCTTCTCTCAAAGGTGGAAGGGGCATTGCGGCGAATCGACGACGAAAGCTACGGGTACTGCGAAGAAACCGGAGAGCCCATCGGACTTCCACGGTTACTAGCGCGTCCGACAGCAACGCTTACCATTGACGCGCAAGAAAGACGAGAGCGTTCGCAAAAAGCGTTCGCGGATTGATGCTCGTTGTAAGCCTTGTTGAGTATCCGTCCTGAACGCGCTCGAGCAGGAGGACACCGATTTTGAACTCAAATACCGGTCTGAATAACGCCGCCGCTTATACAGCGGCGTTTTTCCTTTTTTCGCCTGCTTCCTATATTTAGGTTTAGGAGTCAAACCGCGACGCACTGTCCAGCCTTGCCCTTGAGCAAGCCTTCCGTCCTGTGCTGATAGTGACTTCGACAAGACACTCATGATTGTATTGTTCACGGACTTTGGCGCCGACGATATTTATGTCGCCCAACTCAAAGCGGCAATACTGCAGCATGCGCCGGGCGGCGCCACTCTCCTCGACTTACTTCACAAGGCGCCTAACTTCAATGCCAAGGCCAGCGCCCATTTGTTAAGCGCCCTTCAGCATCAATTCCCCCCCAGCGCCGTTTTTTTGGCAGTAGTGGACCCTGGAGTGGGAAGCTCACGCGACCCCATATATCTAGAAGCAGATGGGAAACGATTCATTGGACCGGATAACGGCCTACTATCGGTGATTGCGGCACGGGCCGTTGAAACAAAAATCCACCGGATTACTTGGCGACCTCCCGGTATGTCAACATCATTTCACGGACGCGATCTCTTCGCGCCGATAGCCGCTTGGTTAGCCGGCGGCATCCTCTCCTCAGAAAAAATGGAAGAAAAGTCACAACTGAGTATTCAGTTCCGCCCTGACGATCTGGCGGAAGTAATTTATGTTGACCACTATGGCAACGTATTGACGGGTATCCGCGCCCAGGATCTACCTTCCGATACAGTAGTCGAAATCAAAAAACATCGTCTAATACATTCTCGGATCTTCGCGGAAGCGCCAGTGGGGCATGCCTTCTGGTACAAAAACAGTCTTAATCTATTAGAAATCGCAGTGAATCAAGACAACGCGGCAAAATGCCTCGGCATCCAAATCGGCGATCCCATCAAGCTTACAAAGTCAAAATAGAGATCATTCAAACCGGAAAATCAACGCGGGATTTGAGTTGGGTGTGAGAGACGACACGAATTGACCACGCCTTAGAACTTGTTCGAGATCCATAGCAAGCGATCCTCAGGACCGTAGCTTTCACAAATGCATTGCGAACGTCTTTATATTCTTGCAGCCGTGCAATCACGCATGGGGACGCATGATTATGAAAGAAAAAAAAACAATTAATAACAGTTAGGTACGACGCCAGAAAATCCTCGGCACAACTCCTGCTTAAAGACGATGAATAACCGCTGCTGCGGGATTTGCCATTTTTCCGATCTCGCAAAACCGCAGGAAAAGGGGAGTGAGCTTTGAAGAATCAACAATTAATATTGCACTCAATGCGGCCAAAAAAAATGGCATGCCAATGGACAAAAGCCTTTTGGCATGTGCTTGCAGTGCTGGTCGGGCTACTCACCTTTTGTGGGGCCGCTCACGCCGTGAGCATTGACCTCGGCGGAGGACCAGGCGTTTTCTCGTTCTTCGACCCGTTTGACGCCATCGCCAAAGGGCAAGGCAAAAGCTTCATGAACAAGATCACCGATCTCGTCACCGACACTTTCTGGATTCTCGCCGTCATCGAACTAGCATGGGCAGCCAGTCTTTGGGTGATAGAAAAGGACAACATGCACGCCTTGATGGCGGAGATGTTGCAGAAGATCATGTTCATCGCCTTTTTCTTCCTTCTGCTCCAAAAAGGCCCAGAGTGGTTTCCAATCATCATCGACAGTTTCCGAGATGCCGGGCAAAAAACGATTGGTAACGTCGTTACAAATCCGGATGGAAGCGTCAGCGGAGCCCCGTTATCTCCCGACACAATTGTGGCGACCGGATTCGCAATCATCAACTTAATATGGGCTAACTCGCCGTTCGAAATGCTAGAGAAATATAAACACTCAAGTCTGTGGAGCGCATTCGACGGAGTGGACAACTTGGTTGAAGGTTGCATGATAGCGGTGAATACTGGCTTACTAGCAGTCAAAATTGCCTTTGAGGTCATAAAGATATTCACTCCTGACGCCATTGATTCAATACTTGATGCGATAATCGAGGCTCCTTGCAGAATCTTTGTTTTCTTGCTGTATCTTCCCCAAATCGTCTGCGCGCTACTCGCTACTGTTGTGGTGGCTGTTGCCCATATTGTCACCGCCATTCAACTGCTCGCACTAAATATCGAGTCCTACGTCCTGCTAGCGGCAGGGGCGATTTTTTTAGGACTGGGAAGCTCACGCTGGACAAACGAATATACGACGAAGCTATTTTCCTATGCGCTTAACGTTGGCTTCCGACTACTTGTGCTAATTCTGGTTCTGGGGTTAACGAAAGACTTGGTACAGGACGCTCTCGACGGTTTCGAATTTGAAGTCGGTCCATTATTAAAACTGGCTGGCGTTTCACTTTTGCAGATGCTGCTAGCGATCAAAGCGCCTGATATGGCGCATGCGTTTATGAGCGGTGACGGCGCCGGCATGTCTCTGGGAGGGATGGCGGCCTCTGTTCGTAGTGTTGCCGATGGAGCGAAAATGCTTAAAGGCGCTGTTCAGGCTCCAGGTAAAGCAGTAAACAGTGGTGTAAACGCTTTCACCAAGACAAAGAACTTCCTAAAAGGCTCGTCAGATAAAAAAGATAGCGGGTCAGTGAAAGGCCTTTGATTGTGATTGATTTGCTTTGTCGCTCATACGCTACAAGCACCTCCATCGCCGCGTGCGTCCGCTTGACGATGCATTGGCATTATCTAAAAATTCTCCCCTGCAAATGCGCCAAGTAAGCCTAAGCGCAAATGTGGGATCACTCGAAGCAGCTCACATAAATCTCCCTCGCTAGATTTTAGCTATCATCGTTCTGTTTTTTAAAGAACACGTCTATACTAAGTACGGTCGCCGCATACGGTGAGGGGGGGAAATGAACATCTTCATGATCCTGCTCGTTGCGGGAGGGTATCTCTACCTTCTGTTCGCGGTGGCGTTCTATATTGATTCCCGAAGTCGCGATCAAGGACGCGCAATCCTTTCAGGGCAATGGATATACGCTTTATCCATCGCTGTCTATTGCACCTCGTGGACTTTCTACGGCAGCGTTGGTCGCTCTGCAGCAACGGGCATCGGTTTCCTGCCCATATATATTGGTCCCATCCTCGTTTTTTTGTTTGGCCAGCATCTGCTGCGCAAAATCGTACAGATTAGCAAAAGCCAACACATCACCACGATCGCCGACTTCATTTCGGCGCGCTACGGCAAGAATCAAACGTTAGCCGGTCTTGTCACCGTAATCGCCGTCCTAGGCATCGTGCCGTATATTTCGCTGCAGCTAAAAGCCGTTTCTCATAGTTTCGAAATCATTCGCCGATATCCTGCAGTGGCTTTGCCCTCGGAGATAAGCGCAACGCCGCCCATTTACGCGGATTCCGCGTTTTATGTTGCTCTTCTGATGAGTCTGTTCGTTATCATTTTTGGCACTCGTCAAGTGGACGCAACGGAACAGCATCGCGGCATGGTTACGGCTGTAGCGCTCGAATCGCTAGTCAAACTTGCAACATTCCTAGCGGTGGGAATTTTCGTCACTTGGGGAATGTTCGACGGCCTGGACGATTTATTCTCACGCGCCGCCGCAGATCCCAAGATCGCCCCGCTGCTTGACTTTGGCGCCACAGCGATGACAAGTAATTTCTGGGCACTAACCGCGCTTGCGACAGCCGCGATCATTTGCCTACCCCGCCAGTTCCAAGTCACGGTAGTGGAAAATACAGATATCGGAAATCTCAAAACAGCGCGTTGGGGCTTCCCCCTCTATCTAATCGCCATCAATCTCTTCGTACTCCCTATAGCCCTCGCAGGCCTACTTACATTTACGGGTCAAAAGGTCGACGCCGACACCTTTGTTCTGACCCTGCCAATCGCAGTGGACAATCAGACCATGGCCCTCGTCGCCTTTGTCGGCGGCTTATCGGCGGCTACCGCAATGCTAATTGTGGAGACGATCGCCCTGTCGACGATGATTTGCAATGATTTGGTGATGCCGTTGCTTATCCGAAGCGCCTTTGTGAGAACAGACGGAGGCGTCGACTTGGTAGGCCTCGTTAAAGGAATTCGGCGCGCGAGCATTCTATTTGTCTTGCTACTGGGCTACGCCTACGTACGACTAATCGGCGAATCGTACGCATTGGTTACTATTGGCTTAGTGTCTTTCGCAGCTGCAGCTCAGTTTGCTCCAGCCATCGTTGGCGGCATTTATTGGAAGCGAGGCACCCGCCAAGGCGCCCTGGCGGGCTTAGCCGCCGGGTTCGCGATCTGGACATACACCCTGCTCCTGCCCTCATTCGCTCGCTCCGGTTGGCTACCAGAGACGTTTATAGCCGACGGTCCGTTCTCCATCGTCATGCTAAAGCCGTACGCATTGCTGGGACTCTCGGGTTTTGACCCAATTACCCATAGTCTCTTATGGAGCATGGCCGCCAACATCGGTTGCTACATCCTGGTTTCCTGGCGCACACGGCAGGACGTCGTCGAGAAAGTACAAGCGCAAGCGTTTGTTGACGTCTTTGCCGCCAAACCAATTGCGCTCGCGCGAGCATGGCATGGCGATGTACGCATCGGCGACCTCATTGCGATGCTTGAACGCTTTGTCGATCATGACCGCGCGCAACGCGCCTATGCCGAGTATGCCGCCGTACATCGCATTGCTCTCGATCCAACAAAAAGGGCTGATGTCGACTTTGTGAATTTCTCCGAACGATTGCTGGCTGGCGCCATAGGCGCTTCGCTGGCCCGCGTGGTGGTTGCCTCCACCATCAAGGAAAAGACGATGAGCTTTGAAGGTGTGATGGAGATGCTCTCCGACGCATCCCAAGCCATCGAAGTCAACTGGGAGATAATGCGCGAGGCAATTGAAAATATCGCACAAGGCGTCGCCGTATTCGATGGCGAAAATCGTATTGTTTTGTGGAATCGACGGCTACTTGAATTACTCGATTTACCGGAAAAGTTGGCGGTCGTCGGCACCCCCTTCACATCTTACATCCGTTACAGTGCGGAACGCGGCGAATACGGCCCAGGAGACATTGAGAAGCACGTATCCGAGCAAACAGCCTTGGTGCACAAGCGCAAGCAATACTTGTTAGAGCGCAAGCGTCCCAATGGCAAATTTATTGAAGTCTTCGGGAAGCCTTTACCGAGTGGAGGATTTGTATCCACGTTCACAGATATCACCGATCGCAAGAAAGCCGAAGAAGCGCTACTCAAAGCGCATGAGGATCTGGAGTTGCGCGTTGTCGAACGCACAAGCGAACTCAAGCAAACCAATGAGCAGCTTGAACTGGAAATTACCGAACGAAAAAAGGCGGAGGAAGTCCTTGCGCAACGTTCTCAGGACTTATCTCGATCTAACGCCGAATTGGAGCAATTCGCCTACGTCGCTTCCCACGATTTGCAAGAACCATTACGTATGATCGGCAGCTATCTGCAGTTGCTCGAAAAACGATATAAAGACAAACTCGACGATGACGCCAGCGAATTCATCGGTTTCGCGGTCGATGGCGCCAAGAGAATGCAAGCGTTGATCAATGATTTACTTGCCTACTCTCGTGTTGGAACTAAGGCGAAGCCTTTCGAGGCTACAGACTGTGGCCTCGTCGTTAATACGGTGGTGCGCAACCTGCGTATGGCGATTGAAGACAGCGGCGCAAAAATCACGATCGATTCGCTACCAAAAGTAATAGGCGACGCAACTCAATTGACTCAGCTATTTCAAAACCTCATTGCAAACGCAATCAAATTTCGCGGCGAGCATCCCCCGGAAATACAGATCAAGGTGGAGCCGGAAGATGATTTCTGGCGCTTCTCAGTTCAAGACAACGGTATTGGCATATCGTCGGAATATTTCGATCGTATTTTCGTGTTGTTTCAACGATTGCACAATCGGGAAGCATACCCAGGCACGGGTATTGGGCTAGCGATTTGTAAAAAGATCGTGGAACATCACGGTGGACGTATCTGGATTGAATCGATTCCCGAACAAGGGTCCACATTTTATTTCACCTTTCCCCAAATTAAGGAGAGTCAACCATGTTCAGACAAGAGCGAATAGCGCCTTTGGAAATTCTACTGGTTGAAGACAATCCCGGCGATGTGCGACTGACCCGCGAAGCCCTAAAAGATGGCAAGGTATGGACCAGCCTACACGTCGTGGAGAACGGCCAGGAGGCGCTGGATTTTCTGTACCGGCGAGGCAAGTACTCGGAATCGCCGCGCCCGGATCTGATCCTCCTCGACTTAAATTTACCGAAGAAGGATGGTCGGGAAGTGCTGGCGACTATAAAAACCGACAACACCTTGCACTTAATCCCGGTGGTCATCCTCACAACCTCGCAGGCGGAAGAGGATCTGCTGAAGGCATATAATCTCAACGCAAACTGCTATATCACCAAGCCAGTTGATTTCGACCAATTCATCCGAATTGTAAGAACCATCGAAGAGTTCTGGCTCACGGTCGTAGCTCTCCCACCCAAATAAAACAAACATGGATGCACGCATCAAAGTTCTCCTCATCGAAGACAATCCTGGCGATGCCCGACTAATCCGGGAGATGCTGGCGGAAGCGAAAGCTTTGACGTTCAATGTCGAGTGGGTTAACAACCTTACGGACGGCGTCCAACACCTGCATGACAATCATGTCGATATTGTTCTGCTAGATCTCGGTTTGCCGGAAAGTAGCGGCTTAGAAACCTTGCGACACCTATTTGCGCATGCTCCCTTGGTGCCCACTCTCGTTGTAATGAGTGGGCTGACCGACGAAAACATTGCCGTCCAAGCAGTACAGTCCGGCGCACAGGATTACTTGGTAAAGGGACAGGTGGATGGCGCTCTGTTGGTGCGCGCCATCCGTTACGCCATCGAACGTAGACAGGCCGAGGAAGCATTGCGCCACGCTCGCGCCGGCCTGGAGCGTCGCGTCGAAGAACGCACAGCGGAACTGGCCAAAGCAGTTGATGCGCTTCATGCGGAAATCGCCGAACGGCAACGTGTGGAAGAAGAGCTAAAACATCACCGCAATCATCTGGAAGAACTCATTCGAGAGCGAACCGCTGAGTTATTTGTAGCGAAAGAACGGGCAGAGGTAGCCAACCGCGCGAAGAACGCCTTTCTAGCCAATATGAGTCATGAGCTGCGAACGCCGCTAAACGCGGTTCTTGGCTATGCCCAAATTCTGAAACGGGACTCAGGCTTAAGCGATCGACAGATGTCGGGGTTGAATACCATTCAACAAAGCGGCGAGCACCTTTTAATGCTAATTACGGACATTCTGGATCTATCGAAAATAGAAGCCGGCAAGCTGGAGCTTTACCCTAGCCCAATCAGCTTGGCGGCATTCCTCCGAATGATCGCCAATATCATTCGGGTAAAAGCAGAACAGAAGGATCTGGTATTTGTTCATGAAGTCTCGCCGGATATTCCAAAGGCGGTATGGGCGGATGAAAAGCGCCTACGCGAAGTGCTATTGAATCTGCTAGGGAACGGCGTGAAATTCACTGATCGCGGACAGGTATGTTTCCGTGTGCAAAAAATTTCCGGCGACGATTTCGAAGCTCGCTTACGGTTCGAAGTCATCGATACAGGTTTTGGCATCAGCGAAGAACAACTCGGCGCCCTATTCCGTCCATTCGAACAAGTAGGCGACGTCGAGCACCGTTTAGGCGGCACTGGGTTAGGGCTGGCTATCAGCCGTCAATTGGTTCGCCTCATGGATAGCGATATTTTCGTGGAGAGCAAACGTGGAGCCGGCAGCCGTTTCTGGTTCGAGTTGTTAGTACCGATTATGGCGGAAGTCCCAGTCATAACACAGGATCGCACCGTGACAGGCTATAAGGGTCCGCGAAAAAAAATATTAATCGTTGACGACGTGGTCGGAAATCGAAAGATGCTAGTGGATCTACTCGGCCCTTTAGGATTCGACATCATTGAGGCCGTCAATGGCTTGGAAGGATTGGAGCAGGCCCGTGCGACTCAACCTGATTTGATTTTGATGGATAGAATGATGCCCGTCATGGACGGCTTCCAAGCTACGATGCTTATTCGTCAAGAACCTAATCTCCAGCAAACACCAATCTTCGCCGTTTCAGCGAGCGCCACACCGGAAGACGGCGCCAATAGCCTCGCAGCCGGAGCCACCGCTTTCGTCGGAAAACCCATTCGGGAGGAAAACTTGTTAGCGGATATCAGCGAACATCTGAATTTGCGCTGGGTATATGACGAGAAATCAAGCGAAGAGAATAGTTCGGAACTTGCGAACGCCGGTCCGCTGATCCCCCCTCCCTCGGAGGAAGTGCAAGTGTTATATGGACTCGCACTAACCGGCAATATGCGGGATATTCGTGAACGGGCTACTTATCTTGCAACGCTGGATGAGCAATATCGCCCATTCGCCGACAAGTTGCGCGAACTAGCGCGTGCATATCAGTCCGAAGCTATTCTTAAGTTAGTGAAAAAACATTTGCCCGGAAAATAAACTGCGCCCCGCACAGAACAGGACGCAGCCACTTTCGATCGCCACACCGAAATATCATTTTGCCGCGCAAGGGTTTCATACAATCAAGGCGCCCGAGTCCCAAGAGCAAGCGGCGAAAATCCTACCATAGGCCTATATCACCTCATGCCCCTCCCTCTGACTGGCGTAAAGGTCCTAGATCTGACCAACGTACTGGCAGGTCCATTTTGCTGTCACCAGCTCGCCCACATGGGCGCCGACGTCATCAAGGTAGAGACGCCAGACTCAGGCGACCTTGCACGACAACTCGGGGCGGACCCAGAACTCAACCGGAAGCTCATGGGCGTATCCTTCCTCGCACAAAACGCTGGCAAGCGATCGATCACCGTGAATCTCAAAAGCGCCTCTGGCAAAGAGATACTTCGCAAGTTAGTTCGAAGCGCCGACGTCCTGGTTGAAAACTTTCGTCCTGGCGTCATGGATCGATTAGGTCTCGGGTATGCAACGCTAAAAAGCGAAAATCCAAAACTTATTTATTGCGCCATTTCTGGTTTCGGACAAGATGGCCCACTCCACGACCTCCCTGCCTATGATCAAATCATTCAAGGAATGTCCGGCGTCATGAGCATCACCGGCGCCCCCGAAACTGCGCCTTATCGAGTGGGCTATCCAGTGGCGGACACGATAGGCGGCATGACCGCCGCCTTCGCAATCGCCAGCGCACTGGCGAATCAAGATCGATCACAAGGCGCCTTTATCGATATCTCCATGCTGGAAGCGCTCCTGGCCACAATGGGCTGGGCTGTGTCCAATCAACTCATCGCCGGGAAGACTCCAAAACCAATGGGCAACGAAAACTTCACTGCCAGCCCTTCAGGAACCTTTCAAACTGCTGACGGGTTATTAAACATCGCGGCGAACAAACAAGAACAGTTTGAGGCCGTCTGCCGATTGGTCGGACATGAGGAGCTTATCAATGATCCGCGCTTCTCGGAACGACAGGCGCGGATTAACCACCGATTCGAACTAAAGGCGCTTTTGGAGCGTGCACTATCAAAAAAATCCGCTCAAGAATGGTGGCGACAATTGAATGAAGTAGGCGTCCCTGCTGGACCGGTATACAACGTTCCAGACGTACTAAACCACCCGCAAATTCAAGATCGCGGCATGATCGCAAATTTTTCAAATGCGCCGGGCGTAGACCGCGACATTCGCGTCGTTCGCACCGGTGTAAAACTTAATGGTCAGCCGCCAGCAGTTCGTACACCGCCGCCAACATTAGGCCAGCACACCGAGGAAATCCTCACTAGCCTAGGTTATAGCCAGGAGGAAATATTGAAACTCAAGCAAGAACAGGCAATATGAGCAACACGGACAAAGACGCAGAAGACAATATCCGCGATTGGTGGCGCACCAAAATAATCGACATGCAGCCCGGCGTCATTCGTTACCGGGGTTATGCTGTTGAAGAACTTATCGGCCACGCCTCCTTTGCTCAAATGATCTGGCTATTGGTGTGCGGGGAATTGCCAAGCAAACCGCAAGCCGCCCTACTCGAGGCCGCCCTCGTCGCCGGCGTGGATCATGGGCCACAGGCTCCCAGCATCGCCATCGCGCGAATGGCCGCCACCTGTGGGGTTGGTCTGAATAACGCAATGGCTTCTGCGTTAAACGTCCTGGGCGATGTACATGGCGGCGCCGGGGAACAAGCGGTGGAACTGTATCAAACAATAGCGGACCATATGAACGATGGTAAAACGATGGAAGCGTCGGTTGATGCAATCCTTGATGACTTCTTTGCATCGGGTGGAAAATTCGTGCCTGGATTCGGCCACCGCTTTCATCCAGTGGATCCGCGGGCGCCGCGCCTCCTCGAACTAGTG
>DATLHW010000485.1:0-8678 GCA_035539675.1 Burkholderiales bacterium
GCCCGCACGCATTGCTAATGCGAAGCGACGGCTCATTGCTCGTTGCGAATGGCGGCATTCTCACCCTTCCCGAAACAGGCAGGCGAAAGCTGAATCTTGTCGAGATGGATCCATCGCTTGTCGCAATCGATAACCGAGGCGGTATGCTCGGCCAATGGCGGCTGCCGGACAATCGTTTAAGCATCCGACATATCGCGCCCACACCCGACGGTCGACTCACCGGCCTTGCCCTGCAAGCCGAACACAAGCATGAAGATCAACGAAGAGACGCGCCAATCCTCGCCTTATTTAACGGCGACAGGCTAATACTCGCGGAAGCGCCATCATCTCATTCGCTGCAAGGTTATGGCGGCGACATCGCATACGTCGAGTACAGTGGGAAACGCTATTTCGCGGTAAGTTGCCCGCGAGCAGGCGTCATCGCGTTGTGGGATACGAACGGTAATTACGTGGAATCCATTAGTGCGGCGCGCGTCTGCGCGCTGGCGGCGAATAATTTCGACGGGGATTGGGTTGCCACCAGCGAGGCGGGAATGATTTGGAATCTAGGCGAAAGCCGCAAACAATTCGAGAGCATGATGCGATGGGACAATCATGCAAAGTTCTTGATGTTGTGATCACCTCACTACTTGAAAATCGCTCTAATCATAAACTTCTGTTCTGTTTCTCCGCTTCTTCGCTTGCAACAAAGCAATGTCCGCCGCATGCAACACCTGCTGCCAAGTTTCGCCATGCTTCGGATAACACGCAACGCCAAGTGAGATAGTTACGCGGCCCGCATCGCCATCTTGCGCGCGCACTTCCAAGTTTGCGGCTTCCTTACGCAGTATCTCTGCGATCTCCACCGCCTTCTCGATCGACGCGCCCGGCAAAATAATGACGAATTCTTCGCCGCCATAGCGACACGCCAAGTCGCTGCCACGTAAATGTCGTTCGAACATTTTGGCGACTTTTCGAAGCAACTGATCCGCCAACGCATGGCCATGTTTATCATTGAATCGTTTGAAGTAATCGATGTCAGCCATGATCAACGACACGCCATCGCCTTTCCTATCCGCCTTACGTATTTCCCGCGTAAGGGACTCCTCCATGAAGCGACGGTTGTAAAGCTCGGTTAATCCGTCTCGCATCGCTTGCGAATGAAGCGTCTCTCTCAACTTCAGATTCGCCAACGTCAACGCCACGTGTTCGGCGAACGACTCGGCAAGCGGCAAGGAGCCAGGGATTTTTTCATCTTTGGGCATCACGCCGTCTTTCTCTAAATGAAAAACCCCCAACACCTCGCCACCGGCCATAAGAGGCGCGCACACGTAGCTTTTCGGCGGTGGATCGACGACATGATTGCATCGCGGTTCATCAATCTCCGCCCGGACATAATAGGTTTTGCCTTTGCGGGTCGCCCAGCAATCCTCCAAAAGAAATTCCCTCTTCGAATGAGGATCTGCCCACATGGCGCGTCGCTCGACCATTTCACCGCCGTCAGGCAACACATACAGTCCACCAGGCTGATTAGGAAATAGTTGTTGCGCAAACTGCCGTCCAACCGCGATGGCTTCGTCCACCGTAATGCAAGTTTGCAAAGACTCGCTTAGCTCTCTCAAAATTTGCATCTCAAGTCCATGTTGCTCCAAAACGCGAACTCGCTGTTGCATGGATACCGCCATGTCATCGAAAGCGGCCGCCAATTGGCCGACTTCATCTTCGCTTCCTTTCAGCCCGCTACGCGCGTCTAGATCGCCACTGCGCATACGATGCGTCGTTTGTATTAATCGCCGCATCTTTTGAATGATCAGCAAATCACTGCCGAACCATGCGATCAACCCAACGAGCACCAACACCGAGATCAGCGCGATCAGCTTTCCACTGAGATCCATCTCGGCCTCCCCGTAGATCATTTCACTGGGAATGCCTAACGCCAGATAGACGCTCTGGAGCCCGCCCTGGGTCTTATGGATATTCTTGACCGCGAATAAACGCATGACGCCATCAAGGCTCATCGCCTCCAGCAAATGCTCATCAGACAACGTAGCGATTTTCTTTACTAGCGGCGCATCGATTTGATAGGTTCCAACATAATTGAATGGATCCGGATAGCACGCCAATATCAACCCATGATTGTCTAAAACCAGCAGGACGGATTTCGATGGAAGATCTAGTAATTCGGAAATTTGATTGAAATGCGATAACTCAAGGGCGCCAAAAGCGACGCGCCACAATTTTTGCCGAGGATCGATAATCGGGATTCCGATATACACCATCGCTTTGTTCGTCACAGGGTCTATTTCATAAGGCCCTATGCCCAGCGCGAGGTTGGTCACCGTTTCCTTGAAAAATGTACGATTTGCGATATTTTCTCGGAGTTTGGCGGGGAAAGCGGAACAGATCACATCGCCTTCAGCGCTTGCGATGCCCAGGGTTACGAAGTCACGCAGATCATCGGATAAATGAGTCATGAACGTCGCGCAATCCGTGAGCTCCTTATCGCCCATTTCCGGAAGGCGCGACATAGCCAGTAGCACATGCTTACCGGCGTCGAGATACTGGAGATGATCTTGAGCTAATAGTCGGTTAAGACGTTTGAGATTCTCTTCTGAGACAATGTTACGCTCATGAAACTCGCGTATCGCATCGTAGACCGCATACCCAAACGCAGGCAGAAAGACAGCGACGATTAGAGTGATGAAACGCGCTTTCAGGGTGAAGCGGATGGGGAACGCCATGGTTTGTTTATAGACAGATGAATTTGGTCTGTCTGCTGGCGTTTCTCAGTGAGGGAGCGCAAGCGCTCGCATTACATGCGACTATATAGGGAGCTTCGAGTAAGCCTGACGAGATGGCTCAGTTTGAAACTACACCTAGTAGCGGCAAACTTAAGGGCGATAGCTCGCGCCCGCAACTAAAATCGAAATGCAGGGTGACTTATTCAGAGGTGTTCTCTAACCGGGAAGCTATTCTGTTGGTGTTGGTCTGTACCGCGAGATATCGTCAACCAAATCAGGATGAGTATATGAACCGCGAGCAAGAGCAAACCATCAATGTCATGTTGGTGGACGACCACAAGTCCATGCTCTGGGGACTGGAAAGACTAATCGAAGGCGAATACCCCCGCATGCACGTTGTTGGTAAAGCGCACAATCGATTAGAAGCGATCTCAGGCGCGTACGCATTACAACCCCACGTGATCGTCCTTGATCTCGAATTGGATGGTGAAAGCGGTTTGGATTTTCTCCCGGAGTTGCGCGCCAGCGGAGACACCCGCGTTCTCGTGTTGACCGGCGTGCGCGACACCAACACATTGGAATACGCGATTATTCGCGGCGCATGCGGGATTGTGCTCAAAGCCTCTCCTCCCGAAACCCTCATCAAGGCAATCGAATGCGTCAATAGAGGCGAACTCTGGCTGGACCGCGCCACCACAGCGAGAATCTTCGACACGCTCACCAATAGCAATGGGCAATCAGATCCTGAGGCGAAGAAAATTGGAGCTCTTACCCCCAAGGAACGCAAAGTCGTCTCGGCCATTGTCACAATGCGAGGGGCGAAAAGCCATGAAATCGCTCAAACGCTGTACATGAGCGACCATACGTTACGCAATCACCTTACCGCCATCTATAGCAAGTTAGGCGTAAGAAATCGGATTGAGCTTGTTATTTACGCGAATGAAAACAAGCTCGTCTGATGCGTGAGAAAACTGCGCCGCTCCGATAAGAATCTCACCCGCAATTCACGTTACCCCCCGGCTTTCACTCATCGAATCACAATTTCAAACCACGTTCAGCGAGAATTGAAAATGCCCCACACGCCTGTCGGGCATTCTTACAACCCGTCCGAGAAGGCCATCCCATCCCCTCTCAAGCGGCTGTAAAAGAACAAAAAATATCAACGGCACAACTCTTGCTTTCTGCTTCCCGCTTTCGCACCAGCATTGATGCTTGCGCTGGAGCGAAGCGATCTTAAAAAACAAAAATTCGGCTTTCTAACAATGACTACACGCGCGACATAAAGGGCATCTCATAAGCCCCATAACAGCGCGGTAAGAATAGGGGGAGTTTCATGCTTTACGAATTACACGAATTTCGAAGCGCGGCTTTTTCGCCTTTGACGATGTGGGCTCAAGCCAGCATCGGACTGCTATCAGATCCCGAGAACGTTTTGTCGTACGTTCCCTTCAGCCGCAACATGGCGGCTAGCTATGAGTTGTTGGTTCGACTCAACCAACCGTACCCAAAACCCGAATTTAACTTGGCGGAAACCACGATTGACGGAAACACGGTCGCGGTCAGCGAGGTAATCGCCCTCGATAAACCCTTCTGCCAACTCCGGCATTTCAAACGCGCCACGAACCGCCAAGATCCCATTGTTCTCATCGTAGCGCCGCTATCCGGGCACTTCGCCACGCTGTTGCGTGATACGGTGCGCGCCATGCTGCCGCACTTCGATGTCTACATCACCGACTGGGTGGATGCGAAAACTGTCCCGCTGTCCGCAGGCGCATTCCATTTGGACGACTACGTGGAGTATGTGCGCAGCTTCCTGTCGTTCCTGGGACGGGGCGTCAATGTCGTTTCGGTATGTCAGCCGACAGTGCCGGTGCTTGCGGCCATTTCCTTGATGGCCGAACAGAACGATCTTTGCCTACCGGCGAGCATGACCATGATGGGAGGCCCCATCGATACTCGCAAAAGCCCAACGACTGTAAACGAGTTCGCGAAGAAACACCCGATTTCCTGGTTTGAACGCAAGCTTATCTACCCCGTGCCAATGAAGCACCCCGGCGCAGGGCGACGCGTTTACCCCGGCTTTCTGCAACATGTCGGGTTTGTTTCAATGAACCCAAGCAAGCATGTAAATTCCCATTGGGACTTCTATCTCAATCTAGTGAAAGGCGACGGCGACAGCGCCGAAGCGCACCGCCGGTTTTATGACGAATACAACGCTGTTCTCGACATGCCGGCGGAGTATTACCTGGAGACAATAAGGACGGTGTTTCATGAACATGAGCTCGCACGCGGCAAGATGAAGGTGCGAGGTCAACTCGTGCGACCGGCGGTGATCAAGGATGTCGCCTTACTGACGATTGAAGGCGAGCTTGACGATATCACGGGACGCGGCCAGACAGAGGCGGCGCATGATTTATGTGCAAACGTTCCGGCCGAAAAACGCCAGCATTACACTGCAAAGGGCGCCGGTCATTACGGAATTTTCAGCGGCCGCCGCTATCGTGAAGAGGTCTATCCGCAAATTCGCGATTTCATCTCGCGGCATGGCGGAAACAACTTGTAGTCGCATTTGGTAGAGGGTGTCCGAGTGGAACACGGACACCCTCAACTTCCAAAGGGCATAACTTCCGGCTCAATACCCCGACCACGCAACCAGTCCCGCAATACGAGGCCTGTCGCTGCAGGCCAAACGTGGCATTTTTCGGGAGCCAAGCGGCGATAGTCCACCAATTCCTCATTCAACGTAATAACGCCATTCCCCACTACGTGATAACCAATAATCACCTGGTTCATTCGCTCGAACGAGTAAACGCCAATGAGCGTCGCTTGCGTTGCATCGAGCCCCAATTCCTCTTTCATTTCGCGTAACACACCCTGCTCCGGCGTTTCACCGCGCTCCAAGAAGCCGGTAATAAGTCCATACCACTTCTCCGGCCATGTTCGGTTTCGGGCCAATATCACGGCCCCCTCATGCTCGACGACAGCCGCCACGACCGGCGTCGGATTGTCGTAGTGCACAAAACCGCAAACCGCCGAACAAGCGCGACGAGGCTCACCATCAACGATGGCGTCTTGTATTGGCGCGGCGCAGTTGGGGCAAAATTTGTACATGAGCATCCTCTAATCAGTCCTTATATAAAGTATCCAGTGACGAAAACACCGAGCATCGTAAAGGTAAGCGCGATCTTCATCGCGACGCCGAGCAGAAGACCTACCCATGTGCCGAACCCGACCCTGCCCGCTTGAGCAAAGTCTTGCCGACTGCTGTACTCGCCCACTGCAGCGCCAATGAAAGGACCCAGGAACAGTCCGGGAATGCCGAAAAAAATGCCGATAAAAGTTCCAACCGCCGCCCCCCATATCGCCTTACCGCTTGCCCCGACGCGTTTCGCGCCAAAGGACGTCGCGAGAAAATCGGCCGCCGTGGCGAGTAACGTCAGGACGCCTAAAATGGTGAGCGTCGGCCAGCCGACGAGAGTGAAATTATCGATATAGGCGGCCAGCAGCAGACCGATAAAAACGAATGGCACGCCCGGCAAGGCTGGGAGAATAATGCCCGCGACGCCAACTAGCACCAGGACGACAACCGCCACCCACAACATAATTTCCACCACGGGATACTTTCCTTTCGTAAAACGGACACTCCACAAGAAACTCTTCCGCTCTTGCTGAGTTATTTCGATATAGAATCTCAGGGATTAGACGTACAGCAGTATGTGTTAGAGCAGGCGAAATATCACAGTCAATTTAAAGCCTGTCAAAAGCAAGTTGCGGAGGAGGATGCATGGGTGCAGTTAACGGATCTCATCGAAGGCTACTGGGCGCCCAGTTGGCTCCCTCTTTTCGACGCAGCCCCGAATCCCAACAAGCGCCAATACTCGTTACGGAGACGCCCGAGACAACCTTACCTCTATCACCTTCCAATGCTGCGATACCGACAGTAACAAGCCCTGGGGCACTCCAACCAGATCGCCATCATCTCATTTCGGATCTTGCACTGCAGCACGCCATAAAACACTGTCTCGAAGACATGAGCGGACTTGCCACGAAAGCCGACCTCGGCTCCGATTTAAGCATCGCCATGACTGAACAGCTCAACGCATTATTACAAGACGCGAATGGCGTGCAGGCATCCGACTCCGAGTCGCTAAAAAAGTTGCGGACTAGCGTCTTGAGTTTTTTCGCTAGTTCATTTGCCCCTCACATCATGCAGGGAAATCAAAATGCCCTGCCCTCGATTGATCATCTGCCTGAACGGCTTGTGGAAACGGTTGGCGCATTACTCGCCTCTCACCAATTCGAAGGCATGAGGACGAGCGGAGAAAAAACTCAGCTTTTACAGGAAACCAGCGCCAACACGCGGCTTACCGATCTTAATCGCCTATTGAGCGCCTATAGCGCTCGTCTAAACCAATATGCTCACGTGGATTCGATGACAAGCGCGGTTACGCCCTGCCCCGTGCATATTCGCTGGGGAGGAAAACAAGGAGTGAAAGACGAGATCAAGATGATTGTTCTCGCAACATCCGGCGGCTTGGCAGAGCAAGAGGCGGCTCATAAAGCCGCCCGGGACATGGGGCCAAATTCTCCAACCCAGATTCGCGTAGCGCCTATTTGCAACGCCCCCTTCGACTTTGAAAATCGTCCATCCCTGCGTTCATCCGCTGATCGGAAGCAAGGAATTGAGGAATCCGATGCAACGCACAAATTGCTTGCTTACATTGAAGATGAACTATTAAAAAATCACGTTGCCCCAGGAGACGCAAAAGGTTACGTGAACGCGCCACTTGGATTGCCCGTTTCCATCACGGAGGCCGCCTTGATAGCCAACTTCACACAACGTTGGCCAAAAATCGAGGTTTGTCTGGCGCCTCAGAAAAACATTCTGCATGAAAGGGAAGTAAAAGCCTTGGATCCTGAGACAGAATTGACCCGACACGGAAAGCCACAAGTATTCGCCATGCCAAGCGGTAATTTTTGCACGAGCGCGTTGCACCTCCTAAATGTCATCCAGCGAAGAGACATCACGGAACAAGCAAAACAGGAACTCGCCGATTCTCTGAGCATCACCAAGGACAAGATTAAATTTCAACCGCTCAACGAGAAACTCATCCTTAGCAATGAAGTAACAGTCGAGAAAGTAAAAGGAGATTATGCGTTCATTCCGGTTCCCGGCCAGCGACAAGGCGGCGAACGCGTATACATTAAAGCAACCTTTGCGGAGTTGGGCCTCCGTACCATAACGGAGGGGCAGAAAATCTCACTGGATCGCACACGACGCCCAAGTCGATCTCGCTCACCAAGCGGAGCGGGAAACCCGCCCCCTCCTTCAGGACAATCGCGGTAATAGCCCTACCTACATTCACAACGATAACTCGCCATGGATGAATTTGACGAAATCAACAACGTGCTCAACGAAGTTGGTCAACGCAATGGCATTCAAGGATTGCAGCTTGGGCCAACGGGGACTTGCGGACTTCACCTCGCGGACGGCGAAACCGTATATTTCGAATGGGCCGCCCTAGCGGAAAAGCTTTTCATCTATACGCCGCTTTCAAGCTTGCCCGACAACGAGCATCAGTGTCTTGCCGTCTGCGAAGCCATCGCAGTGATGAATTGTCTGTCTGTGCTGGATGGGACCGTGGCGGTGCACGTACCGGAATACCAAGTGCTTTATCAAGTAAGCATGTCGACGAAAAATCTCGATGCCGATTACGTCGCGCGCATGCTGAACCAATTGCTCGATGACAGTCCGGTTTTAGCTGAACGCGTTAAGGGGGCTGTACCAAAAGTCATTCCCAAGATCGCACTAGCCACAGCATCATCGCCCTCCTCGCCAAAAACGGAAGACGACCTGGAGAAAAAACCGGAATCCTGGCTAGCGCAATTAAACGCATTCACAAGCAAAGGCATTAACTTCTTCCATGACGCCTGCTCAGAAGCGGATATCGCGAAGGT
>DATLHW010000486.1:0-11978 GCA_035539675.1 Burkholderiales bacterium
GAATAAATATTTTCAATGATGGGCATGCCTCCTGCTTCGTTCTGTGAAACATCAGCTGACTTAGTGATGGCAAGAACCTACCACGCATGAGGAGGCAGAATGGCGACTACGACTGGAAAATATTTCGATTTTCTCAATGGAGTTGCAGCGCTCAGTGGCGAGGTGGCGAATGCTCTTCAGAACTTTATCGCCGCCCGCTCCGCCATTCGCGATTATGTTATCTCCGCTGATCAGAAACATTATAAGGAGGTTGAGGAGCTGACTGAATTAGCGGTAGAGATTATTAGTGATGCAAAATCCATGGTCGACGACCCCGGTTCGCTCGATCTTTTGCACCAATTCATCGAGTCGATCCTCGAATGGCGCACTATCGCGGGACGAGTCCGCGATGGCTTCGCCAATTATCAGGAAATAGTAAAAAATAAAGTCCTGACGAATTTCTCAAGCTTGGCGCAATCGGGAAATGTCCTACTTCAAACCAATGCATCAATAACAACTGGCGTAGTGCTTGATGTGCAACTCGCCAATGTCGCCGTCGTCACTTACTTGCTTAACGGCGAGGACCGCTTCGTTAATGACGCCAAACGCGCAATTACAGCGGCAAAGACGAAACTGGATCAGATCACGAAAGACAACGAACAGATGAGCGCCGCTTTACAGCCGTTTGCGCTCGCTCTCGATGCCTATTCGTCGGGATTCCGGGAAGCCGTCGCCAGCCGGAAAAACGCGTACAACTTGTTCAATGAACGCCTCGCGCCCCTAGGAGATGAGGTTCAAGCCAGCATCGAAGAGCTCCACGACCATCTCCTTGAAACGCGGGAAGGGATCAACGACATGAAAAATCTCAATCAAAACCGGAAGAAAAAGAACGGCGACCAAATTCATTAGTCGCAAGCTTTTCATTTCACGCGTCATTTACCTACATCGCAGCGAGTACGATTTCAAATTCACCGCTCAATGCGGCACCGGAAGGATCGGAAGACTTAAGGGCTACAACAGACGCCTTATGCTTCCGATCCTCTTGCATTCGCCGAAATAAATAATCCCGATCATTTCCTGGCTCTCCCGCAACAAACATTTGTGTAACGAATGTTCCAAAGCTGCGGCTTGCGAGTTTGAAATGAATATGCGGCGTGCGACCCGGATATGGCACAGGTCTGATCGTGCGAAAACGATAACGACCATCGCCATCGGTAATGGTCTTTCCAAATCCTTGGAAGCTTGGATCAAGGGGAGCGTTAGAGTGGTCGTCCGGATGGTGATAACGACCGAAGGCGTTGCACTGCCAGATTTCCACCTGCGTATTGGCGAGCGGCCGACCACTTGCATCCAGCACGCGTCCCGTCAAATCAAGGATTACGCCCTTAGCCACGCCGCTGGCGCCCTTGACCCGAGTTAAATCATTGTCATCTTCCAGAGGCAATTCGCGCGGGTAAAAGGGGCCTAGCGTCGTGGATGGCGTTGTGACAAGCGACGCCGCGTGGAGAATCCGCGTAGGCGTCAGGACTCCAATCGCTGCGAGCGCCGCAATTCGCAAGGCCTGACGTCGGGATTGTTCATCGGACATATCGTTGCGGTTTCCTCATTCCCTTTCGCGTTACAAACGATACTTTGTCTCACCCTCATTACAGGCAGTGACGAATAGGCAACCTTTATCAAACAATAGCCGATTTCCGCCGCCAAACCGTAAGATCGGAAATAACATATTCGTATTTGCGCCGATGTTCGCGGAGCATGAACGGAATATCTTCTCGATGGAGCAATTCGAACTCATCACTCAATAAACTCGCCAGCCGGTCCGCCGACCATTCCTCGCCGTCATGCCCCTCGAAGCCGCCAAGCCAAGCGCTCTTGGTCGTGAACTGCTCCGACCAGGAAAACGGCGAAGCGAATACAACAATTCCCCCAGGTTTCACAAGACCGCGCGATCCACCCAGTCGTGAAAGAAACGCTTTCGGACTGGGTAAACGGCACAGCAGATTCGCTGCAAGCACCGCATCGAACATCATGTACTCGCTCGGCAAAGAACAAGCGTCGGTTCGTCGAAACTCAACCCTGTTACGGTCTATATCCGTTGGCGCAACGGCGATTCTGTCTTCATGGATATCGCCCTCAATTTTGATTCGATAGGGCCGCGATTCGCCGCGTCTCAACGCCTCGGCTACTTCAATAAACGACGCCGATATATCCACCGCAGTGACTCGTTTAAATTCCCGCGCCAAGGAAAACGCAGCGCCGCCCACCGCACAGCCGACATCAAGCACACTGCCCAATTCGCCACCACATTGCTTTGCCCGCTCAATAACTTTCGTGGCGCAGCGTTGTGGAAAGCGATGGACATCGATCGGCACGCCCCTCGGCAAAGCATCTTTCGCATCACCGTAATTGAATAACAAGTATTGGTCCAACGTGGATGCATTTTCGTATTTCGCGGAGCCATGCTCGCGAATATGCACCGCTCCACTCCGTTCCGTATTGGAAGCGGCAACGACACGAAATCCCGCATGCTGTAAGAAGTGATTGCGGAAATGAAACCGCGCCCAAATAGACGCCTCGTCACCCGTGCTCATAAAAGATCCGCCGAGAATCATTGAGTGCTCGCCGTCAAAACAAGGCGTGCTGAAATCGTCATATAGCGGGTGAACCTTGAATCCATCCAACGGGTGGAAATCGTCTTCGCACCAATCCCATACATTGCCAGCGACATCATGTACGCCATTGAGACCAGGGCGCGACCATGAAACAGGCGTCTCCGAACCATACGCGAGATTCAGATTCGACTCGCGCGTGTCTGCAAACATCCGCGAATCGGCGCGCATTACAGAATCCGCCGGCGTATCTCTAACACTCGGAAAATTCGCGCCGCGTCGCATGTAGACATGTTCAGCCTCCGTCGGCAAGCGATAAGCGCGACTATCTCTGACAGACCGCCATGCGAGGTACGCCTTTGCTTCATGGAAGTTGATACAAACCGGCCAATCATGCGGCAACTCGATCACTTCGAAAATCGTTCGCAGCTTGTATGTATGCACACCGGCTGGTCCGGAGGCTACCCAAAAAGTCGGCCACTTGCTGTTTCGAAACGCTCGCCACTGCCATCCGCGTTCACTCCAAAATCGTCGCTCTTGATAACCATTGGCTTTGACGAATTCAAGAAATTGCCCATTTGTGACAAGAAACTTTGAGACTTCGAATGCGGATACCGTCGCCTCACGCACGCCGTACTCGTTATCCCATCCGTAACTTGGCCAATCCAAGGGCTTCCCAATCCGCACATCGCCGCCGGGAATAGACGCGAAACCATCGAAGTCGGTTTGCGCAGCGCTCAACCAAAAGTGTTCATCGGCGCTGGGCGTATACAAATCCGGCCAAGCGCGCGGCCGCAGCAGTAACGCAATCGGCAATTCACGAATCAGCACCGAAGACGTTTCCAGATGAATGCGCTCATGCTCCATCGCCATGAACAACGCCCACAAGGGGTTCTCTTGATCGATCGGCGCATGGCCCTTAGCTAGACCAGGGTGCGTTGCAATCAGGTTAGAGACCGTCGCGAACACCGTCTGCCGATATCGACTAACATCCCGCACCGATGGCCACTCCATCTGGTTCTTCGACATGTCATCCCAGGACATTTCATCCACGCCAACTTCGAAAAGACGCTCGAATTCTTCGTTGATCGGTCTCTCGATAAACCCCGCAACTCTAAGCTTGTTGACGAAAAAACAGGTGACATGGCCATAATAAAAAATCATCGGATGTCGAAGCTGATGATAAGGCGGCCGGATGAATGCCTGCTCTCCTTGGAGGGCGCTGAATAGAACTTCGGTCAGCAACCAACCGTTCGAAAAATAATCCAGCACATCCTGACGGCTACAAACCGCGAGGTTAACCAACGGCAAGGAGCCTATCTTTCCATCGGGACGAGCGCCAGTCCACCACCAATCCGGTCGCTCGCCGATCAATGGATCGAACTGCGCATCCACTGACGACCCGATGCTGGATAGAGAAAAAATATCTTCAAGTGAAATATTGGGATTTCGTGTCATGCTGTTCAGTACCCCTCAATCAGACGCCATGTTGCGCCTCAACGTTCGACGAGTTCAACCCTACGATTGAGTCCCCTGCCCTCATCCGAACGATTACTCGCGACCGGCGCCGCCATACCCACGCCTACCGCAGTCATGCGTTTTACTGCTATGCCCCGCTTGGCAAGGTTTTCAACGACCGCCTCCGCGCGGCGTTTGGATAATGCGATGTTGTAGTCGATAGCGCCCTGATTATCCGTATGACCAGCAATAACCACCTCCAGTTTCGACTGCGCGCTCAAAATCCGCGCCATTTCCGCAAGCTGTGGATCAGAATCGGAACGTATCGTCGCCTTGTCGACATCGAAGTAAACGCCATAGATCGCGATGCGCCCCTTGGCGGCGAGACTCTTCTCGATCTCCTCCGCTTTAACAACCACCATGCGGCGCTCCATCGGCTTCGCCTCGACAACATCGAGTTGCACCATTGTCCTGTCCCGGTTAGGACTTGCTCCCTTGGAGCGGTTCTCGACGACATAGACCGCGACGTAGGCATCACCCTCCGGCGCCGAGCGTTTCGCAGTCAAATAACGCTGTTCCTGATGATGCTCACCGAACACCATATATTCAGTCTTGGTCGCCAGATTGAAATTTCGCCCGCCACACTCTGCCTGCGCACAAGTGAATAGCGGTTGGAATCCCGCCCCTGAAATCGCTTCTTGATAATTGCGGAATACTTCGAGCGCGGTTCGACCAGTCGGCGCGCGATAGGTGATGCGGGTGACTTTACCCTCAACCGGCGTCGTCGAGTTCAGATTCTTATCCAACCCGCCATGGGCAGTGGCCTTGGAAACAAAAAGCCGGTGTTCAGCGAAGGCCTGTTGTTCATACTTGATAATCTCCGAGTCTTGGTACCTTGGGACAAGCGGGTGATCCTTGCTTCCCGCAATATCCGCCGCCAATGCGCCAACCGCAAATAACAGCCATGAACAGTGAACCATCGCTTTGAAACGCATACGAAGCCTCCAATCGTTACGAGCAGGCCAGACTTTACCTCAGAACATCCTTCATTCAACATTTCATTGGGCAGGATCGTGCGCGTAATTTGATCGAAAAAGCGGTAACCCCGTCGATCCCATTTTTTGCAATTCAAACACATCGGGAACGACAATGAGGGATCAGACTTTCATGCTGGCGCCACAAAAGCTGGTCTGGCAGTTCCACTTCTTGAAAGTGTGGGATCGGCAGGCTATTTCCAACTAAACAGCGACTTGTTTCTTGCCGCTGCTAATAGTGTTTGCAAGTCACTGGTGTCGGCGCTACGGGGAAAGTCGTACGCCGAATGTTTTATTCCATTTCCAAATTAACCATGCTTTTTGTCAGCGTCGCTTGCCATACTAGTCGTACCGTTTCCGCCCCGCTCTGCTGGCCCACACTACTTTTAGCGCAGGCCGCGCCACACGGGTTACTTGACCCCTATAACCATCGAATCCGGCCCCACCAAATGCTCCACCCTTGTCGATGAGAATCCAGCCCCCTTCATCCAGGCCGAGCAGTCCGCGCCGGTGTAGTCAAAGCCGCCGGGTGTTTCGATGAGCATGTTCAAACTCATCATCAAGCCAAAGGCGTTTTTAGATCGATCGTCGTCAATGATGGCTTCATAAACCACCAGCGCGCCGCCCGAGGGGATCGCATCGAACGCCTTTTTTATCAGCATCTTTTTCGTCGGCAGATCCCAGTCGTGCAGGATGTGGCCCATCAGAACGACGTCTGCTTTTGGAAGCGGTTGTTTGAAAAAATCGCCCTGCTGAAACTTAAGCCGATCGGAAACGCCAACCTTCTCCACGTATTCCTCGAAAATGGGCGCGACCTCGGGCAAGTCGAATCCCATGCCTTGCAGATGAGGATTGGCGAGCGCGATTTGCGCAGCCAAGTCGCCTTGCGCCGTACCCACATCAACGAACGTGCGGTAATCCTTCCAAGGAAATGCCCGGGCGATGGTCATATTGGCGCCGCGACTCACGCCGGTCATTGCGGCGAGAAACTCTTTCAAGCGTGCGGGATCGGCATACAGCGTTTCGAAAAGTCCAGCGCCGCCTGACGTGATCTCATTCTGCGGCAAGCCGGTACGCAGGCCTTCGGTGAGATGAGCCCAGAATGGATAAAGTCGGTTATTGGCCATCTCAAGGATGCCCCCCACGTAGGAGGGTTTCTTTCGATCAAGGAAGAGATCTGTCTCGGGCGTGTTGGCGTAGACGTCGCCGTTTCGAGTCAGAAATCCCAGCGCGACGAGGGTATCCAGAAAGTCGCGCGCCGAGCGTGGGTGTAAACCGAGACGGCCACTGAGGGAATCAAAGGGCTCAGGGCCGTGCGACAGCTCCGTGAAAACGCCCATCTCAACCGCGCTCAATAGCGTCTTCGCCGGCCAGAACGCCATGCCTGTTTGCAGGATTTTTTCCGGGGTAAGGGGTTCAGTCATACATTTCTCCTCGTATAAAAATAGATCTCGGAATCCGTCTGAAAATTGTAGATGTTAAAAACCATATAGCACGAAAGCAAAGAGGCGCCGTCGGATGCGGAATATTTAATCTGCCTCACCGTCATCGCAGATTACTGAGGGCGCTTTGACGAAGGGCTTGATCTGCTGAAATTGCGAACGTACTGAAAACTGAAATCACCCCAGGTCTATTGCCTTCCCTCCCGCCCCTCCTCATATTCGGGTAACTGATCGGCCACCTCGATCCAACTAACCTTACTACTGGTGTAAGTGTGATCCTTCGGCGGCAGCGCATTTGGATCGTCCAGACTACAAGTCGTGACATCTATTTCTTCCATGAAGTCTTCATGCTCGAACGTCAACTGGGCGCCACATTGCGCACAGAAACTCCGCGTCGCCTTCATCGTCGATCTGAAACGAGTGGGCTCACCGCTTAGGATCCGAAACTGTGACCGGGAAACGCTGAACCACGTGACAAACGGCGCCCCAGTTGTTCGGCGGCAAATTGAACAATGACAATTGGTTTCATGAAAGGGCGTACCAGTCACCTCATAACGAATACGCCCGCAAAAGCATCCGCCGCTCAGCATTTCATTAGCCTCCTTAAATAAAGAATAGCCATAAAGCCGCGCCGTTAATGCAATAGGCCAGCGACGGAGAACAAGACGATTTCCTCGGCCGATGAGCTGGTCGAGGAAATCGTCTCCTGAAGCGTCAAATTACGCCTACTCGCACACAAAAACCAAACCGCCCTAAGGTCAGGGCCACACGACGTCCATCCAGTCGCTCCATACTTTTAAACGCACAGGATCCGCGCCAAGCTGAGTGGCTTTCCACAACCCATACTGCTCGACCTGCTCTGTCGTGATCCCGTAGCTCATGGTATTCATAAAGCGGGTTCCGTCGCCGTTCGTTCCCAATGGCGTCCTGGTCACATCAAGGCAATACCTGAAACCGGAAATGGATTCGGGCTCGCCAAGTTGCGTATTGTTGGGGTCGCACCGCCGCCATGCGGAAGCTGCCGTTTGCGCATAGAGCGTGTTGAACTGCCGAATAGAACCGTTAACCACCTTCAGGTAAACCCCTGGGGACAAATCATCCAGGAAGCTGAATTTCGAATTGCCAATGCCGAAGGCGCTGGCGGTGTCCAGGTAGTTTGTGGTCGTGAGGTGCTTGATGGTTTGCGCTCGCCCATAGCGGCCTATGTTCGCAACGAGGTTCGGCTGCGCGGGATCGTACAGCGGGATGTCATTGTTCACGTATTGCGCCGACTTGATACGCGCCTGCAGCAGGCGAACGTGATGGGAGTCTTGCGCAGCCTTGGCGGCCGGCGTGGCTGACCCCACCTTGATCGCAAGGTACTCATCGAATGCCGTCAGGTACGGCCAATCCATGGGGAAGTTAACCCATCCGCTTTGCCCGCCAGGGTTGATCGTCATTTGCAACTGATACCACTGATTGCTGCGATAGTAGGAAGCGACGATATTGTTGGCCTCCCAGGCCGTGTACCACTCGCGTGTAACTTGGCCTGATGAGTTCTCGTCTGCTTGATAAACCATGTGGGGCGCAAGATAAAAGACGCTAGGCGTATTGAATGGCCAGCCATGCGCTTCTCCGCGGCCCTTCCATAAGCCCGTGTTAGCATCCTTGTCGCCAATGAACCATCGCTGATCGCCTTCCAACGCGTAGTCCTGAGCCAGCTCCCACTGTTTGACGCTGTTCCAATGCAGCAGGCTGCCCACCGCTCTCTCGATGAAGGCATTTGTCGTGAACGCGCCAGCGGGTCCCACTGCGGTAGTCGTAGAAGAAACTCGTTGCTGAAGATTGGCGCCGCCCACTTGCGCGCCATACTGACCAGACGCCGCAATATGGTTACCCCTGCCGCCGCCGAGAAATCCGTAGACTTCCCAACCAAACGCCGTGAAGTTCGCCATAATTTGCTGGCGTTGATCGGGGGTGAGATGACTCCAATCGCCTATATTACCGTTAGGATTTTTATGCGATTTGAGCCAGGCTATCAATGTGGCGTACTTGCCGTTGGGATCCAAGTTTCCGGAGCCTGCGAACTGCGCCCCCGCTTGGAACGATCCTTGCGGGTTGGTGTTCGTTGGCCAAACATCAAGCGGATGCACGGTTGGCAACCATGCGTTCCAATCGGGAAATTGAAGCGGTATCGGAATCTCGCGGGCGTTCATCGTGGCGTTGGCGTTCATGACGTTGTCGACGTCCGCTTGCGTGATATTTAAAGGATTGGACACCGTTTTTCCAAAGAGCGCAGCCACGGCGTCGGAAGGTGAATTCAGCACAGCTTCCAAACCGGCGCCACCGGACCAACGATATCCACAACTTGCGCCCGTGCAATCAAGCCCCGGGCCGGGTTGGTATGGCGGATTCCACGGCCGCGCCTTTTCGACATAGGGGACATCCTTCAATGAGGATCGCAGGAACGCGACTATCTGCCGGCCTTGCGTTTCGCTAAGACCATGGAACCGGCTGCGCTGGATAATCGAGTTATTCGAGTAGTTGAAGTACTGCAGGTCTCGTCCATTGGATGCGTGGCATGAGGCGCACGCTGCCTGTAGGGGACGATTAACGATAGAGGACTTGACGATTGCGCCATGCGCATACCAAAGGGTTCGGCCTGCGTCGACGTCAGCCAAGGCGATCTTGCTCACATCCCTCTCAGCATGGGGGTCAAAGCGCTGAATTGTGTTGGCTCCCACGTTGCTTGCGCCGGCATCCTGCAACTGCACGTTCAAGATTCGAAAGCCATTGGACTCGCCATCGGTTCCGTTAAAACGAAACTGGATACGGTTGTACTTGGGCAGAGCAACAAGTCGTCCTCGTGCTTCAGCGCCCAATGCTAAGGAGATCCGAGTGGTGTACAGGCCGCCATTGACGCCGCCATGAAGGCGCTCGTCATCGGCCAGTTTGACCGTCGCATCCGTGATATCAATCCAGGAAACGTTCTGCGCTTTAGCATCGTCCATGCCGCCTAGAACACGCACGCTGGCCTTTACCTTCTTCGGCAGAGAGCTGGTGGCCTCGAACTCCGGCGCGCCGTAGAAACCGCAACGGTGACACTGAAACCATAGTTGGACCACAGACCCAAGCCTGGCAGACTCAACGCCAAGATTTGCCTCAGCGATAACCGGACTGTTAGGTGAACCGTCGCCAAGAACCTCCAGCGGCAGCGTTAGAACATTTCCATTGGATGAATTTTGCGAGGTGAGATTTGACGCCACGGCGTCACCGGACTGAATCGAACTCGATTGATCGCCACCTCCGCCGCCGCCCCCGCACGCCACGAGCAGGCTTGTGATCACTACAGAAAAGACAGCGTGAGAAATCCGCTGGCCAAATTTAACGCCCCCCATACATTCTTCCTTTTTTTGTATTGGTGTTATTGAAATCGCAATTTCGCTAAGGATCGGGTACGGAATAACTTCCCGATTTATCCTGCGTCTGCCGGGCGCGCTCCAGCGTTGCCCCTCGCTTATGTAGTCTGGCTACACCGCGCTTCGGGGCGCCTTGTAGCGCATCCCGCCAGACTTGTCTAAATCGGGAAGTTATTCCGTACCCGATCCTAAACCACTTATTACCGATGAAAGATACTGATTTCGTATATCCGACTTACGCGCTCCGGTTCGACTAAGCAATGACAATGCCACCGAATATAAAGCACCTGAAATCACTAAGCCGTTCGGACGCCAAATCCGCCAAACCCGGCATAATCTGGTGCACCGTTTTTGCAAAAACAAACGACTCAATGGTCCAGCCCTAGACAGGCCTGCTTAGCGAATCGCCTAAGGCTTCACGCTGAATTCGCATCTCAAGGCTCAACAGAAACGGCGCGGAGTGCGTCGCCGCGTAACGCGTTGACCCCGCTACCGCAAAGGTCAAAAGGCCGGAGGATTTTATTGAGAATCCAGAAACGGCGTCTTGAACGATATTGATCTATTTCTGCTGAAGCGGTAGAAATTGCCCCGGTGTTATTCCAACCATGCGTCTAAATTTCCGAGTTAGGTGGCTTTGATCCGAAAATCCACAGAGTAGAGCGACATTAGCCAGCGCAATCCCGCGCTGAATATATCGGCTGGCGCAATTGATCCGGTGCGATAGTAAATACTCATGGGGAGTGACGCCGACTTCATTACGAAATTGACGCAGAAGGACGAAAGGGTTGGTGTTCGTCAACGCCGCCAAGTCCTTCAATGTGATGTTTTGAGAGTAATTCTCGCGCAAATAATCAATAACGATGGATGCGTAGCGATTGCCCCGTCGCTTTTCCACATGAACAGGCATCTGCCTGCAGCTCGTTTCCTCGGCGACTGCGCCAATGAACAAAGCCAACTGCGTGGATTTCTCCAGGCTGCAATCGCTGAGTTCGAAAGTCGCATGGGTTTTTAACAAATGTCGGTGGAGACGAGGACTCTGAATGACAGGATTACGAAAATCCATCACAGGCAACTTATTGTCGCAAGCCTCATACAATTCCCGTAGCCGCTCAGGAGATATGCGAATCTCTCGGCAAATCGATCCATGACGTTCATCGATAGAGTCGGTTTTGACGGAAAAAATCTGTCCCGCATCACGCAGCACCATGCAATCCGGCGTTTCCGTATAGCGCCTACCATTCTGATAGCTGCTCCACGTAGAACCAACGAACGCGATCATCATGATTTCGTCGTGAAATATTTTGTTTATCTCGATCGGCTGATTCGGCGCTATATCGAAGCGCAAAAGGTTACATCCCTCAGCTTGCCAGTGGGCTATCTTTGGTTTGATTTGTATTTTCTCCATACCATTTCATTTTTTTAGGGTTATTTCCGATCTCGACTCCGTCTGAATATCGGGGAACAGAACGAATAGCGACGACCACATTACTGTCATTGTCGAACCGGTTGATGTGCTGAAGATACTCTCACACCGGGTACGAACGCTCCTAGGGTCGGTGAAAAATGTGGTTACAATTTCATGGGCGCAATCTAGCAGACTTCTACCCACTCCGCCGCAGGTCAAGTACTCGTTGCCCCCACTGAGTCGCGAACTTGAACCGATCCTTGACTGGATGGAACAAATCGCACACCAACTAAGGCGTGCGCGTCCCACAAAACGAATGGAGGACTGGCTATATTCAGAATGGCTTGTTCTGGCATGGAGAACTTTATGTCAAAGGAATATTTGCATACTGTTATCGCCTGTACCGCGTACCTCGCAATGGCGACGCCGCTCCACGCACAATCTGAAACGGAAATATCCAGCTACGCATTCGTTCAAGAAGACGGCGCGCTACGCGTAAGCGGCAACGTGATTCATCTATACGGCATTTATATTCCACCGACTGGCCATACCTGCTACACCTTCATTCGGCCAATGCCCTGCGGTACAAGAGCGTCTTTGGCCCTCGATTTCAAAATCGGCGTCGAATTTGTTCACTGTATAGAAAGAACAAG
>DATLHW010000487.1:0-4741 GCA_035539675.1 Burkholderiales bacterium
AGATTGAGCAGCCAAACCAAGCTGATGGTCGCGAATACATTTCCCATCCAACTCCAATGCCAGATCGCCCAGCCAAAATTCAAAGGGGGAACATCGCCAAGCCAGTACAGCGCCCAGACAGCCGCAGCAAAGTGGACCATCAGGCGAATACCCGCTGGAATATGCTTGCGGTCATCCAAAAACCCGATACCAGCTACCAGGAAGCCGCCGCCCAACACAGCGTAAAATGTACTGTCCGCCACATGCCCCAGGTAGCGCAATATGGCCATCCCCGACAAGACGCTTGCAACAATCGCTAGACCGCCGCCACGGGGAGTCGGATTAAGATGCGAACTTCGTTCGTTCGGAACATCAAGAATTTGCCGGCGCACCGCATAACGACGTAGCGCAAAAGTACCTGCCAGGGAAACTGCGAAAGCAAAACCGAGCAGCCACCATTCAATCGCCATTGGTCCTCCAACCCGCTACGTCCCGATATGCTTGGGTCGTCAATATCACGCCTTCTTCGGCCGAAACGGGAGGACTCCAACCTAATAGAACGGCTGCTTTGCTGCTATCAACTTGCAGCGATCCCGTGAGACGCTCGATGATGGGACGCAATCTGCGCGATCTCTGCGCGAATTTAATCAATGAAGATGGAAGCGGTAAAAGCCGAGAGGGTCTACCTAAGCCCTTCGCAATTTGCCGATAAAGCTGAGAAGTTGAAAAATCCTCGCCGTCCGAAATTAGAAAGGTTTCGCCCCCTGCACTTGGATGCGACATGCAACACATGAGGAAGTCGCAGAGATTCCAGACGCTGACAAGACTACGTCGATTGTCGATGCGGTCCAGTGGAAGTGGGAGTCCCGCATCGGCAAGCTTCATCAAGCGTAGAAAGTTTCCACCCACGCCGGGACCGTACACGAGCGGAGGTCGAACTATCACCACTTCTAGCCCGGTTTCAGTCGCAATCCTGCCAAGTTCCTGCTCGGCCTCCCACTTCGATATGGCGTAAGCATCCTGCGGGGACGCCACATCGGTCTCAGCGAATGGCCGAGCATTAGTGCTTTCGCCATTGACTTTAATCGTGCTGGCATAGACGAATCTCCGCACCCCCAGCCGAGCGGCGCTTTCCGCAAGCTGGACCGTTGCTCTTCGATTGACGGATCGAAATTCGGCGAGCGGATCAGGGCAATCTTCTCGCATAACATGCACGCGTGCGGCGAGATGAACCACTACGTCAATACCGTCTAATAGTCGCTCGGCGTCAAAATCCCCCCTCAGATCGCATGGAATAAACTCCCCAATGCCTCGCATGCGCTCCGGCTCGCCGACGTGCCGAGCCACGCCGCGCACCTTCCCGCCCGCTGCGGTGACGCTGCGACATAGCATGCGACCAACAAAGCCTGTAGCCCCCGTAACCAAAACACTTTTCATAAAATACAAATATTCGACGGCTAAGTCTTATGCCAGACCGTACGATTAACGTAGTCGGTGTAGCTTAAAATGATGCGCAAGACTTTGTCGGAAACGTTATCCGAGGCGTAGTCATCGACGAGACGCAGTAAACGCTTCTCGGCCCGCGATTGCGTCTCCAGTATCGCCAGCCCCTGCATGATTCGCTCCGGACATGCGCCAACCAACATCACGGCCGCCTCTTCCATTCCCTCCGGCCGCTCGTGCGCCTCACGAATATTGAGCGCGGGAAAGTTAAGAATAGAGGACTCTTCAGTAATTGTGCCGCTATCCGAAAGCACCGCGTAGGCGTTCATCTGCAACCAGACGTAATCAAGAAATCCAAGGGGCTTCAACAGTTCGACACGCTCGTCCAACTGGGCTCCGGTTTGCTCAAGCCGACGGCGCGTGCGGGGATGAGCGGAAAAAATGATGCGCTTACCGTAATGCTCAGCAATTCCATTCAGCGCATTCACCAAATTGTCTAGATTTCTATCCGAATCGACATTCTCTTCTCTGTGTGCACTGACGACAAAATAGTTAAATGCTTCGAGACTAAGCGCAGACAAGACATGCGAAGCCTCAATACGCGACCGAAAATGCTGAAGGACCTCGTGCATCGGACTGCCGGTTTTAATAATACGATCAGGAGGCAATCCCTCTCGTAACAAATACTCGCGGGCAATATCGCTGTAGGTAAGATTAATATCGCTAATGTGATCGACGATTCTTCGATTTATCTCTTCCGGCACGCGCTGGTCGAAACATCGGTTACCGGCTTCCATGTGAAAGACGGGGATTTTCTTCCGCTTCGCGACGATCGCCGCAAGACAGCTGTTCGTATCGCCCAACACCAAAAAAGCATCGGGCTTCTCCATCTCCAGGATGGGCTCGATACTAATCACCACATTTCCGATCGTCTGCGTCGCCGTGTCGCCGGCGCTATTTAGAAAGTAATTTGGGCGCCGCAGCTCAAGATCGGAGAAAAAAATTTCGTTTAACTCATAGTCATAGTTTTGCCCGGTATGAACGAGAACGTGATCGCAATGCTGATCCAGCTTCGCCAACACACGGGACAGACGAATGATTTCCGGCCTCGTTCCGAGTACGGTTAAAACCTTAAGCCGTTTACTCATGCAGGAGCCACCATCTCTTGGTATGTGTCTGGACGTTCCCGATCGAAGATTTCATGGGCCCAGAACATGGTGATCAATTCGGAATCGCCCGTATTCGTAATGTTGTGAGTATGCAGCGAAGGCATATCGATGAAACAAGGCGAACCGCTAGAAACCGGGAATTCCCGAACCTCATCTGAGAACAATCGGCGCAAGCGAATTACAGCCTCGCCACTGAGGACAAAAAAGCGCTCCACTTTGTGAAAGTGAAAATGATTGCCCCGGGTGACGCCAGGTTTTGTGGTCGAGACGAAAGTCTGGCCGCCGTTCAGGCTCTTGACCGTTTCAAATAGTGTACCGCGCTGATCCGTGTTGAGCGGTACGACGACAGGGTAATGCTGCGGATACAGATAAGACCGATAAGTGTTGAACAGAGCGAGGTCGAATGCGTCGGAAAAATGCGGCATCAAGGCGCTCTTGTAAGCGTGGTCGAACTCCGTAAGGCGCGCAAGCAACCCGCTTATGCTCATCGAGCGTCCTGGCAGGATTATTTCAGCATCAGTTTTTTTCTGAATCAGATCAAGAATAAATAAACCGATTTCGTGGCAATGAACGAACTCCAAAGTTGCATCGGCTTTGACCTCCGGGACCAAGGCAAGAGCAAGCTGATGACAAAAAGTTGAAACGACTGAGTTATAAAACGGCTTGCCATGTTCGCCAAACACATTGGGAAGCACCAGATTGCTGAATATGGCGCCGGTTCGGTCGGCCCAAGCGCGGAAGCGGTCAGAGCACGCGATTTTCGAAGCGCCGTAGGCAGTACCGCGGAAAATATGAGTGGAAGACGAGAAAATGATGTGCGGCGTGACATCAGCCGCGTCACATGCCTCGATCAAAGCGGTAGTAAGCGCAATGTTGGCGGCGGCGACATCCTGATCCGGCCCCCGATTAGCGCCCGCTAAATGAATCACCACATCGCATCGCCCAACAAATTCTTGTAGCGCAACCGCACTTGCGAAAGTCGCCCTATTTGCCGGAATGACCTGAAATTCACCACGCGGTTTAAAAAAACAGCGCAAGTGCCAACCGATTAGTCCCTCGATACCTGTAATGCCAATACGAATCACCGGCGCCTCACCATCTGGTTTTGAACAACCCAAGGGCAGTCAACTCCTCAACGACCTGGGGCAAGCTCAGTAGCAGTTTCTCGATTTCAGGAATGCTGAGCCTATAAGTATTGTGAGAATGATAGTCCTGAAGGCTAGCCTCGTTCAGCTCCCCCTCAGTGAAATATTTCCCGTAATTCAAATCGCGAGTATCCATGGGAACGCGATAGTAATCGCCGAGATCCTCTGCTCGCGTAAGCTCTTCCTGGGTGGCCAGCGTCTCGAAGATTTTTTCGCCATGTCGCATTCCGATCGTCTTAACCGGGACATCGGACTCGAACAGATGCTTCAAGGCGATAACCAAATCCCCGACCGTGCAGGCCGGCGCCTTCTTAATGAATATGTCCCCAGCTCGTCCGTGGTCGAAAGCGAACAAGACGAGTTCAATGGCGTCTCGCAAAGGCAAAAGAAACCGTGTCATGGAAGGCTCGGTCACCGTAATATTCCGACCTTCTTTTATTTGCTTGATGAACAGCGGGATCACGGAGCCTCGCGAGTACATGACGTTTCCATAGCGAACGCAGGAAATGATCGTATCGTTAGCATGCGAGCCGCGAGAAGCGGCCTGAGCGGCTTTCTCCATCAGCGCCTTCGTCATTCCCATCGTATTCACGGGATAAACCGCCTTGTCCGTGCTAAGACAAACCACCTTGGCCACCTTATTGGCGATGGCCGATTGAATGACGTTGTGGCTTCCGACCATATTGGTCAACACTGCCTGCATAGGAAAAAACTCGCATGACGGGACCTGTTTCAGCGCCGCAGCATGGAAAACCAGATCAACACCACGCATCGCCTCGTTTACGCTCTCGCGCTCGCGGACATCACCGATATAAAATTTGACTTTGGGATTGTTGACATCAATGCGCATCATCTCCTGCTTCAACTCGTCCCTACTGAAAATGCGAATTTCGGCGAAAGGTTGGTTCAGCAAATGGTCGCATACCGTGCGTCCAAAAGAACCGGTTCCGCCAGTAATCAGTATTGTCTTGCCATTAAACTTATTCACAAGTTTCCCTTATGTGG
>DATLHW010000488.1:0-4448 GCA_035539675.1 Burkholderiales bacterium
CCAAGCGCCTGGACTAAGCCTCTCGCCCCGAACAAAGGTCCCATTGAACGAGTGGAGGTCTTCCACGAAATAAGCGCCGCCGCGACGCCTGATTCGCGCGTGCCGCCGGCTTACGGTGTGCTCGGGAATACAAAGAAATCGATCGGACGCCAGGGAATCTTGCGGATCCCGCCCTATGACGACTTCATCGTGCAGCGGGAACACGGTCGACTTGCTCGTACCAATCCCCGTCAACTCCAGATACGCCATTACATCGCCAACCGAATCGGCGATTGTTCCTGTACTTTCCATCTCAACGTCCCGGGCCGCGATAAACCATCGGCCAAACCCCACAACGACCTTTAGACCGTCGCCGAAAAATCCAGTTCCGGCACACCTTACTTAATCCAGTTGGATTACTTAACAATAATCGTGATCTTTCTCGAATAGATCGGCGGGTTGTGAGGAAGGTGCTTGTCGTCCCCCATCAGCAACTGCAACGTATGCTTTCCGGGAGGCAACTCCAACATTGTTTCAGTTTCCCCCGCACCGAAATGCAGGTGATTTCTATCCGAAGGAATCTCCAGATCTGACGATGGTATATCCGTATCGATCAGTAGATGGTGATGACCGGTGTTTGGATACTTGACGTCTTTCGGCGCGACACCCATATTGCGCAGCCCAAACCACACACGAAACGGTTTACCTGCAGAAATGACTTCATGGTTGTTAGGCCAACCGATGTAAAGTTCAGCGTTGTTAGGGGCGGGCGTGGGACCTGAGAACGCCATACCGGAAAAAAGTGCGCTCAAAACCAGAATGGTTAGTAATTTGCACATGCTCATCATTGCACCGTAATTGAAATTTTCTTCGAATACACGGGCGGATCATGAGGCACATGATCATGGTCGCCCAAGAGCAACTGCAAAGTGTGTTTACCGGGTGGGAGTTCAATGCGGGCTTCGGTCTCGCCGCCGCCGAAATGGAGGTTATTTCTATCCGAGGGAATGGGCTGGTCCAATGCCGGCAACTCCGTATCGACCAGCACATGGTGGTGGCCCACGTTGGGCATATTGGTCCCTTTCGGCGCCACGCCCATGTCGCGCAGACCCATGCGCATCCAAAACTTGCCACCGTGAATGACGGCGCCGTCGTAAGGCCAAATAATGTAGACCATTGCGTTCTGTGGCGATGGCGTTCCAGCAGAGAACGCCGGCGCCATGCCGAAAAGCGCGATATTCAAGGCGATAAGAACCATTACTCTCCGCATGTTGCCCTTCCAGAGAATCGTTCGCCCCGAACAGATACAAAGAAATGTCTGACCGGAAGTTATATCTGTTGGTCAGAGCTCCTATTCTTTCAGCTTAGAACGAGGCGCGTCAGAAAGACAGGCGCTTCGAATAGTTTTCTGCAGCAACCGAGTCGTCGCACATTTGGTCTATCGTTTCTTTGCGCAAGCGGTGGCAGTGAGCTAACTTCAATAGATACCCACGAGGTCGCCGGATTCTGTAGAAGCGAACTTGCTCGCGCTTGCGTCAGGAGCCCCGCTAACAATCGCGAGCCAGCTCGCTCCTACAGGCAATAACGCCATCGGCTCGGTTCTGACCAACGACAGACCCCCGAGGCCTTCCATGCGGGGAAAATTATGGACTCGATGATGTGGCGAAAAATTTGTATCGCGTGCTTCTTCTGGGCTAGTTTCCAGGGGGCCGAAGCCAGTATTGCGTCACATGAAAGCGTCACATGGAGCGCGCAAACAACGCAAAGCTGCGCCATTCTTCCGAAGGACAGCGCCGAGCAATACGAGCTGACGTTCTGGGAATCGATTAAGGACAGCACC
Source organism: Burkholderiales bacterium (assembly GCA_035539675.1). GTDB lineage: Bacteria > Pseudomonadota > Gammaproteobacteria > Burkholderiales > DATLHW01 > DATLHW01. The sequence continues at coordinate 1,820 of DATLHW010000488.1, forward strand.
TACATCGGCGACTACGAAGCCTATCTAAAAACCTATCCTAACGGCCGCTTCGCCGCTTTGGCTCGCGCTCGCATCGAGAGGCTGCGCACGGCGGCGCCCAAGGTCGAAACGCCAGCGGAGCGCGCTCGTCCAACGTCCCCCACTAAACCACCGCCCGAGCGGCCTCGCCCTACACCAACCCCCAAGGCGTCGCCGGAGCAGGCTCCTCCTGCATCGGCCACACCACCGTCTCCAGATATTTCTCCACCACAAAAAATAACGGTCAGCGAGGTCCAGGATTGTCCGACCTGCCCGATCCTGATCGCGCTACCGCCCGGCGCATTTCTAATGGGCAGCAATTCATCCGATCCTTCGGAAAAGCCGGCGCATCAGGTTTCCATCAGCCAACCATTTGCGATCGGAAAATATGAAGTGACTGTCGAGCAATGGAACGCTTGTGTTGACGCCAACGCCTGTCAGCGCATCACAACCATCAACAACCACACAAAGAGTAATGCCATGCGCGATGTGAGTTGGAATGACGCTCAACAGTATGTGGCGTGGCTGGGTAAAGTCGCGGGCAAGCCGTACCGATTGCCGACAGAAGCAGAATGGGAATATGCGGCGCGCGGAGGAACTTCGACGCGATATTGGTGGGGAGATCAGATGCGCCCAGGCAACGCGAATTGTAAAGATTGCGGCGAACCTTGGCGTCCAGAGGCGCCCGTCAATGTGGGGTCCTTCGCCGCCAATCCCTACGGACTTCACGACACGAGCGGAAGCGTATGGGAGTGGGTCAACGATTGCTGGCATAACACCTACAAAGGCGCGCCGACCGATGGTCGCTCCTGGGATGAACAGGATTGCCGCGTTCGCGTGATCCGGGGCGGCTCCTGGCGCGATGGAGCAACCTACATGCCGTCTTCAACGCGTTTCAAATATGACGCCAGCGTCCGTCATTCACAGAATGGATTTAGGGTGGCGAGGGACGTGAAGTGAGGCGACTACAACTGCCTATGGTATGAGTGCTCACCTTGAAGCATTAGCAACACAAGTCCGCTTTAAGCCCCTCTCCCTTGAGGGGAGAGGGGTTGGGGAGAGGGTGATGGTTCAAATTAACACCGCTTTCACCCTCTCCCCAGCCCTCTCCCCTCAAGGGAGAGGGAGCATTCGTGGCTACGCGCATACTCTTGCGCATACCTTTGCCGTTAAGATTGTCGCCTCCATACCCCATCGCACCGCTCTAACGTCCTTCACGCGCCTTGGTGGTAATTTGCACGAAGTCCACCGCAACTTGTTCGCGCCCATATTTAGCGACAATTCCTGCAAGCTGAGTATCCACGGCCCGTAAGTAATCCGCGCTGGACTCCACTTCCGGTCGAAGACCATCGAACAAAGGGACGGGCGTGACAATCAACGCAATCAAGTCGGTTCCAAATGGCTTCGCGACCACCCAATTGCCAAGCTCCCCAATGGTCGCTGCGTGGTTGGGAGGCGCTTGATTACCTCTCACTCGCGGACTGGGCGCGAGATGAACGACACCGCCATCGAAAGCGTGGTAGTCGACATAAATGTAAGAATCATAGGGAGGAGTCGCGATATCGAGAATGAGAGAATCGCCCTCGGTCAGTTCACCGTCGGGATCTCTTGTCCAGATCGACGTAGTCCGCCCCCTTTGTTGATTGCTTATCCAATACGGCGCCAACAATTCGATCACGGCGCACTTTTCATCGCTCACTTGTTGGATGTCCGCGTTCACGGTCTTCACGCCGGGAACTTTGCTTAATTCGTCTTTTAGACGGGCGACGCCGACACGCTCGCCGATAAAGCCTTGCACTTGCAATGCATCGCCGCGAACCGAGGCTGTCACCGCCGAGCATGGCGTTCGCGAAAGAATCGGCGTAATGGATTCGAGAGAGAATGCAGGCGTCGAGGGCTGCGCGGTTTGTGGATCACGCGATGGCGGCGACGACGCATCCATCGCATCGCCAGATCCGATTGAAGCCTGCCAATAGTATCGAAGGGCGACAACAAAGAGCGCCGCGATCACTAGACCGGTAGCAACTAGCGCCGCGTATTTCAATGCGCGACGCTCCCCACTCATGCCCTGGAGAAAACGGGCCACTGTGCGGGTTCGCGTCTCGCGATTGAATGACAGCGCGGCCTTCAGCGCTCGCCATTGCCTTTGGCCTAGATTCTTCGGCCGTTGCGGCCGTATTCCAGCGCTACGCGCTTGTGTCGATGGCAAACGACCGTAGGGGTGCCGTCCCGTCAATAGTTCGTAAGTGATGCAAGCAAGCGCATAGATGTCATCGCGCGGGTCAGGTTCGCGATGCTCGAACATTTCCGGGCTTGCATACGCCGGCGTCAGCCCTCCCAAACTACCCGCATCGAAGATGGTTTCATCGCCGTCTTCGTCCGGCCTTTGGAAGACTCGCGCGATACCGAAGTCGATGACTTTCACTTGACCCGTGTCCATCAAGAACACATTGGCAGGTTTGAAATCGCAATGAACAAACCCGCGCTCGTGTGCATAGTCCAGCGCTTTCGCCATACCGTTGATGATAGGGAGCGCCTTTGCATAAGTCATTCCAGTAAAGCCTGGCGTTCGGAATGTCTGACTCAGCGGCTTGCCAGACAGATACTCCAT
>DATLHW010000489.1:0-10840 GCA_035539675.1 Burkholderiales bacterium
CGTCCGGCTGATCAATGTTGGTTTTGTCCATAACGACAAAGCCAGTGCCCTTCCAAGCCGGAATCTTCTTGCCGCGCACGAGATCAGCGGCGAATTTCACGCCCCAATAGCCCATGTCGGCAGGTTGCTGAGCAATCGCGATATCGACTAAGCCGCTCTTGAGATCCTGATCGATTCCAGGTATCGCATCGAATACGACCACTTTGATCTGACCGGCCTTGCCTGCTTTGCGCACGCCCTCGGCGGCGCCTTTGCCAGAAAACGTGTTAACGCCAAAAATGCCGGCGAGGTCGGGGGTGCGAGCCAGCACCGCAGCAACATGCGCAGCCGCTTTATTGGCGTCGTCTTCGTTATATTGGGTCTCCAACACTTTGATGGTCGGATACTTCTTCAATTCTTCCAAGAAACCTTGCAAGCGTTGATCCGTGCTGGAGATTCCAGGCTTGTTATTTTCGCAATAGACGGCGCCTTTGCCGCCGATCGCTTTTGCGAGAGCGCGCGCGGCGATGCGACCGCCTTCAGCATTGTCGGATGCAATATAGGAAATAGGAAAGTCGGCAGAGCCTTTGCCCGTTTGGTACTTGCCCTCGCCGATATAGGTATCGATCGTAATGACTTTGATACCGGCGTCAGCCGCTTCTTTCAGCGGACGGACAAGCTGCTGCTTGTCTACAGGCGACACCAGGAGAACATCTGGTCTCTTGGCGATCAGCGCCTTAAGAATTGGCACCTGTTCGGCCGTGTTCCAGGCTTTGGGAATTTGAAACAGCAATTCGACGCCCTCTTCCTTGGCCGCCTGCTGAGCGCCGCGGTGCATCGTGAAATAAAACGGGTCCACGACGCCGGGCAACAAAGCCACTACGGGCTTCTTGGTCTCAGCCACGGCCGGGCCGGATATCAGTGCGCTCAACGCGAAGGCGGCGAGTGAAAACAGGACAGTTCGGCGGCTACTCATCAGAGGCTCCTTCTGAAGGCTGTTGCGGAAACATTTTTCCGATAATCGTTTTACCGTTTCGGTTGCGAAACGGTCGTATGAAATGTGTGGAGAGCAAGTCCGAGATGGAGTTGGCAGGTGCAACTTCTTGAAAAAACAAGGCGTACAGACGCAACAAGCAAAAACAAAAAGGGCTGCGAAGTAGATTTGCTCACAAGCTCAACGCGCGCCATCGTAGGTCTTCTTCGCGCGCAAGTCAAATGTTTCCGGAAACATTCACCACAACCACGTCGCCAGTGTAATATGGTGGCCACCATCAGTGGGGTACGCCTGTGGCGTTTCGGGAAGGCCATATCTCTCAACGAGACAATTTTCCATTTCTCCGACATCCATCAGGCGGGTTACCGGGCTGCCCATCGCCTATTTGGAACAGCAAAATCGCGCTTCAGGAAACAGCGCTCGCTTGCTAATTTTGTAAAGCAAAGAAAAGAAGGAAAGCAGAAACATGAAAACGCTACTGGTGATTTTGTCATTTGTCGCCATGGCGACGGGTTGCGCGGGCTTGGCTCCGCAGCCGGCCGGCTTTGTAGACGTGAAGATTTTGGGCATCAACGACTTTCACGGCAATCTCAAACCAGGGGCGGATGGTATCTTGATTGCCGATCCAAACGATAACACCAAAAAAATTCAGGTCGCGGCAGGTGGTTCCGAGCACTTGGCGACACTGGTGAAGGACCTGCGCGCCAAGAACACGCATAACGTTTTTGTGGCTGCCGGCGATCTCATTGGCGCCAGCCCGATGCTATCGGCAATGTTCCATGACGAACCGACTATCGAATCTCTGTCGATAATGGACCTCGAAGTCACTTCAGTTGGAAACCACGAATTCGATCACGGGAAAGACGAGCTCATCCGCAAGCAGAAGGGAGGGTGTCACCCGAAGGATGGTTGCAAGGGTCCTCAGCCGTTCAAGGGCGCGCGCTTTCAGTACCTTGCCGCCAGCACGATTGACACGAAGTCTGGCGAGACCATTTTCCCTGCCTATTATGTGAAGACGTTTGATGGCGTCTCTGTTGCGTTTATTGGACTTACACTGAAGGGCACACCCAAGGTCGTCCTGCCGAAAGGCATCGAAGGATTGGAATTCAAGGACGAAGCCGACACCGTCAATGCTCTCGTGCCGAAATTAAAAAAGCAGAACATTGAAGCGATCGTGGTATTGATTCATGAGGGCGGTTTTCCGACGGGCGACTATAACGAGTGCCCCGGCATCTCCGGCCCCATTGTTGATATCGTCAAGAAGTTCGACAAGGCCGTGGACCTCGTGATCAGTGGGCATACCCACAAAGCGTATAACTGCGTTATCGACGGACGCCTGGTTACCAGTGGAGATAAATACGGCACCATTGTTAGCGAGATCGACGTTACCTTGGATCGCAAAACCCGCGACATCGTCTACGCCAAGGCGAACAATATAATCGTCCGCACGGATACGTACGCAAAAGATCCTGCTCAGACAAGACTAATCGCCGAGTACGAGAAATTATCAGCGACGCTTACCGATCGTGTTGTCGGCAGCATTACCAGCCCGTTACTGCGGAATGAAAACGCCGCCGGCGAGACTACGCTCGGGAACGTAATCGCCGACGCCCAATTGGCGGCGACAAGCGCCGAGAAGGATGGCGGCGCGGTGATTGCTTTCGTGAATGTGGGGGCCATGCGGAGCGGCATAGCGAAGAAGGAAGATGGCAAAGTAACCTATGGCGATATTTTTGCCTCTCAACCGTTTAGCAACCCACTAATCACGCTGACCCTCACGGGAGAACAGATTAAGCGAATACTCGAACAACAGTGGCTTGATCAGCCGAAACCACGCGTTCTGCAAGTGTCGCGGGGATTCACTTATTCGTGGGATCACGGGCGTCCGGTTGGCGATCGGGTAATTGCGGAGTCGATTAAGCTGAATGGCCAGCCGATCGGCATGAAGCAAAGCTACCGGATTACAGCGAATGAATTCCTGTCTACCGGGGGGGACGGTTTCAGCGTGATGAAGGAGGGCAAAGAGCGGCTCTTAGGCGTATTCGATCTTGAGGCACTGGAAGCTTATTTGCAGGCCAACAGTCCAGTGTCGCCGGGTAAGTTGGATCGTATTCAGCGGATAAACTGAGGTATTGCGGACAGCCAGCGGTTCTTCTGGATCGGCGTCGGGCTCGCAACCGAAGCGCCGCGAAGGCTTCAGCCAATAGATCAACCAGATCGTGAAGGACGTTCCGCTTGGCCCGCTGCCTCTGCCGCTTCCTTTAAAAGCAACGCCATGGGAATGACATTCACGTATCCATATGGCTTTTTAATAGCGCAAAGCTTCACGCCCTCGCGAGCGAAACCTAAGCTCTCGTATAGTCCAATCGCAGTAGCATTATTTTCCATCACTAGCAGTTCAACCCGGTCCACGTCGGGAGTTCCTATTGCCCAGGCGATGCCGGCCTCCATTAACCGCCGACCTATACCCTGCCCGCGATACCCGGCTCTTACATACAGGCCGATGCCAACGGTATGGTCTTTTTCAGGACGATCGAAACGACTGAAATTCGCTGCTCCGACGAGATTTCCGCCCATAACAGCCAGGAACAAAGCAGAGCGATGCCCATCGTGCTGCATGACATATCGGGACGTCGCCCGCAAATCCGTGGGCCCCGGCGGCGGAATCAAGGTGTCGAGATTCTCGGCGAAAACGATGTCCATGAATTGGTGATACGGAACCGCATGTTCAGGCTGCGCCAATAAAATAGACACTTCATGCGTCGCGGGCATCATTAGCCTCCGCCAACATTGCAAAGTGGGTTTGATTGATTGCCTGAACGGCTCTATCTCCACGATACATATGAGTCAGGGCGATTTCACTCGCCCTCGTGAATCGATGACCGACTCGAATTGTGTAGGAGCCACACAACCAGCTGAGAAAGCCGGTGAGATACACCGCTTCGTCCAAGTCGCGCCATTTCACGCCATAGCTACCTTTCCGCCAAGGAAGCACGCCGCTATAGACCCAAACGCCAGCGTCATCAAACCATAAGGTGTAGCTGTGCAATGAGATGGCTGTATAGGCATAAACGCAAATCGCGACAACACCGACCACCAAAGCAATTATTTCGTGCTTCTTCCATATGAATGGGACGACAATCACAAGGACGACCAAACAAATCAAGGTTGGCATGAAGTAGGCTGTCCACGCCTTTCTTGCAAGCACGGCAGCCTGATCAATTTTATTGTTGCTGCTTTGTAGTATGTCCATCCTGTTCGATCTCCGCTTACAGAAGGTGTCGCAAAAGGTACTGCGCAACCCTTTTGCGACACCCTCTTACAGTCAAAACTGTCCAGAAGCTGACGGGTGGTTTTATTTCATTTGGAACGATTTTGGCAGATTCTCTCCAGAAAACCAAAGCTGGATTTCGACCATGGCATCGATAACGTTATTAAGACTTAGGATCTGGCAAGGAATAACTTCCCGATTTGGACAAGTCTGGCGGGATGCGATGCTAGGCGTCCCGAAGCGCCGTATAGCGGGACTACACAAGCGAGGGACAACGCAGCAGCGCGCCCGCCAGACGCAGGACAAATCGGGAAGTTATTTCTTGCCAGATCCTTACGCAAAACCGCTTCAGCAAGGCGCATGAGCGTGCGGCAGTTTACGCCCCTCGTTCGCGTCTGCTATTCTCAATCAGCTGGCGTAGTGACTACGTCTCTTCCAGTAAGCTGGCGGTCGAATTTAGAAATCCGCCATGTTGTAGACCTAGCAGGAGGCGCGATGATTATCCGCGACATTCTTACTGATAAGGGCAATCAAATATATAGCGTGGCGCCCGACACGTCGGTGGCCGAAGCCGCCGCATTCATGATCGAGAAGGACATCAGCTCAGTGCTCGTTTTACGTGGCGGCGCGATGGCCGGCCTGGTGACGCTACGTGAACTGCTTCGAGGATTACATCGACTGGGCGGCAACGTGGTCAATGTTCCTGTTTCGGAAATCATGGTGGCAAGCCCGGTTACTGGAGAACCCGAAGACTCCGTTGACCGTATGCGCCAGCTAATGACTGAAAACCACATCACCCATTTGCCGGTGCTTGAAAAAGGCAAGCTCATCGGGATTCTTTCCTTTCAGGACGTCGCTCGCAGCATGGTGAAAGACGTGGCCCTGGAAAACCAGATGCTGAAGAAATACATCAAGAACTGGCCGGATCAAGGACAGCCTAAAACATGATTACATCGAACCGAATTGGCAAATATGTAGCGCTGCTGCTATTCCTGTTCCTTGCGGCCTGCGCGACTCGAACCGACATTCGAGAGATTCTCGCCGACCCAAGAACCTATGACGGCAAGACGGTTACGGTCGAAGGGGAGGTTTCGAATGCGCTCTCGCTATTCGTCGTTAAATATTTCGAAATAAATGACGGAACGGGCGTTATTCGTGTCGTATCCAGCAAACCGCTGCCAGTAAAAGGGCAGCGACTTAAAGTGACCGGCAAAGTGCAGCAAGCCTTTTCCTTAGGAGATCAAAGCGTCACGGTGCTCGTGGAAGACGATCCCAAAGCCGCGAAGCAGTAGACTTCTTTCGAAACCGTAGCGAGCGGCCTGAGATCGAGTCGAGAAGCGCAGGCGTACGAATAGTACGTTGAGCATCGCAGGCTCGATATCGGGCTGCGCAGTAGGTTTCGAAAGAAGTCTAGTAAATATTTCCAAAATTCGCGCGAAAACGCTTTGTTCTCAGATGTTATTCGCCAATTCATCGGCTATATATAACAAATAGAATAAAAGCAGCATTCTTCACCCATGACGCCCGCTGGTCGTGACGGTGAGATCTGCAACGCAATAACTGTACTGCCCCAGTTAAGTCCGGGATCTCGCAATCCCGTCCCCCCAATAGTGACTTGGCAAATAAATCATGCCCTACTTCAGTCGCAATCCCATATCCAATACGACACTGCAAACCTTTCCGTCTCTGCGACCCGCCGAATTGGATGCTTTGTTGGCCCGCGCCAGCGAAGCTCAAAGCCAATGGCGCAATACCGATTCGGAAACGCGCGCCCAATTAGCCACCCGGCTTGCTGACCTGACGCGAGAGCGAAAAATTGAATTAGCGGCCCTCTCAACCCTCGAAATGGGCAAACTGAAGAAGGAAGCGTTGGCCGAAGTTGAAAAGTGCGCGCTGGGATGCGATTACTATGCAGTTCACGCAGCGCCATTTTTGGCTGATGAGCCCTATTACACCGATGCCGGTAAGAGCTATGTTTCTTACTCGCCATTAGGAGTAGTGCTGTGCATCATGCCCTGGAACTTTCCCTTCTGGCAGGTCTATCGGTTCGCCGTCCCTGTGATTCTCTCGGGTAACGCCGTCGTCCTGAAGCACGCGACGAACATGCCGCAAGTGGCGTTAGCCATCGAGCAATTATTTCGGGATGCTGGCTTTCCTGAAGGCGTGTTTACGAACATCTTTGCCGAGACAGAGCTCATCGAACAGGCAATTGCCAGCCCGCATATTCAGGCGGTGACCATCACAGGCTCTGCACGCGCTGGTAGAGTGGTTGCAGCCCAAGCCGGCGCCAATCTGAAGAAATGCGTGCTGGAACTGGGCGGCTCCGATCCATTTATCGTGCTTGCTGATGCGGATCTGGAATTCGCTGCATCGCAAGCCGTGATTGGCCGCTTCCAGAATTGCGGACAGTCTTGCATCGCAGCGAAACGCTTCATCCTGGTTCCAGAAATCGCCGACCAGTTTGTGGCGCTGTTCAAGGAAAAAGCTGCCGCACTGAAAGTCGGCGATCCGACGCTAGATGACACACAGATTGGTCCCATGGCTCGATCCGACCTGCGGGATGAATTACATGCCCAGGTCCAAGCGTCGGTCGAAGCAGGCGCAAAACCCCTATTGGGCTGCACCCCCTTGCCCGGAGCAGGAAACTTCTATGCGCCATCCATTCTGGACAATGTAACGTCTGACATGCGGGTTTATAAAGAAGAGTTGTTCGGCCCGGTCGCCGTCATCCTGCGCGCCAAGAACGAAGAAGATGCTCTGAGGCTCGCGAATGACACGCCCTATGGGCTTGGCGCCTCTATATGGAGCCGGGACTTCGAGCGCGCCGAGGAGCTGTCAAAGCGGATCGAAGCGGGAATGACCTTCATCAACGGAATCGTGAAATCGGACCCACGGCTTCCATTTGGCGGCGTCAAGGATTCCGGATTCGGAAGAGAGCTTTCTTATCATGGCATCCGCGAATTTGTAAACGCCAAGACCGTTTGGATCCGGGATCGCGCGCCGCATCTGGGCGAAGAACGGCGGCAAGGAGATCGGCGGCGGGTGGATCGAAGAACTTAGGAAGATTTGCAATGAGGAATGCGCCTCAATAAAAATGAGGCGCAGATTAACAAGATTTACGCAGATATTTATCCGCTTTAATCCTGCGAATCTGCATTCATCTGCGCCCCATTTTCTTTTGGAATCAGCGTTACCCCAAGAACAAGTGATACGCCGGATTATTGCTCTCGTTCACGCACTCATACCCCAAGTCGTCCAGAAACTTCTCGAACGACGCTTTATCCTGCGGCGGAACCTGCATGCCGACGAGGATCCGGCCGTAATCCGCGCCGTGGTTACGATAGTGGAACAAGCTGATATTCCAGTTTGGATTCATGCTGGATAAAAATCGCATCAATGCGCCCGGCCGCTCCGGAAATATAAAGCGGTAGATCAGTTCGTTCTCGGCTAAACGCGAGCGTCCTCCGACCAAGTGTCGGACATGCAATTTGGCCATTTCGTCATCGGTAAGATCGAGCGTTTTAAAACCCTGCGTTTGCATCGTCTCGACTAACCCGCCGACTTCCGCACGGTTGCGTATCTCAATACCGACGAAAATATGCGCCTCTTTCGCATCGGCGATGCGATAGTTGAACTCAGTCACATTGCGCGGCCCGATCAACTCGCAGAAACGACGGAAACTACCTCGTTCTTCAGGAATCGTCACGGCGAAAAGCGCTTCCCGCCGTTCACCAACTTCGGCCCGCTCGGCGACGAAGCGTAAGCGGTCAAAATTCATATTGGCGCCGCTAGCGATCGCCACAAGGGTTTGATCCTTAAGCCCCTCCCGCTCCGCATAAGCCTTCAACCCCGCCACCCCCAATGCACCCGAAGGCTCCAGGATGGCGCGGGTGTCGTCGAACACATCCTTGATAGCAGCGCAGGTGCTATCAGTGTCGACCAGAATCACTTCATCGACCAGATCCCGGCAAAGACGGAAGGTCTCCTCGCCCACCTGCTTCACGGCGGTTCCATCAGCGAATAACCCCACATGCGGCAATATCACCCGCTCGCCCGCTTTTAGGGAGCGGCGCATCGCATCCGCATCGACAGTTTCTACGCCAATAATCTTGATCTCCGGCCGCACACGTTTAACAAACGCAGCGATGCCAGCAATAAGCCCGCCGCCACCGATGGGAATAAAAATCGCATGAATCGGTTTGCGATGCTGACGAAGGATTTCCATGCCAATCGTTCCTTGCCCAGCGATCACGAGCGGATCGTCATAGGGAGGAACAAACGTCAGGTTGCGCTCGGCGGCAAGCGCTAGCGCGTGAGCAAAAGCCTCCTGATAAGAATCGCCATGCAACACCACATGGCCGCCACGCTTTTGCACCGCATCGATCTTGATTTGTGGCGTAGTAACCGGCATGACGATCGTCGCGACGCAACCGAGTTTTTGCGCAGAAAGCGCCACGCCTTGCGCATGGTTCCCGGCTGACGCGCAAATAACGCCTGCCTGAAGCTCCGCAGGAGAAAGGCTAGCCATCTTGTTATAGGCGCCCCGCAACTTGAAAGAGAACACGGGCTGAAGGTCTTCCCGCTTCAGCAGCACTCGATTGCCGATCCGAGCCGACAGATTACGAGCCTCGTCCAAGGGCGCTTCGATGGCTACGTCATAAACGTTGGCCGTAAGAATTTTTTCCAGGTAGTCGATTTTCATTAACGCGAAAGCCAGCCTATTATTAAATATCTGCTTTGAGACGCAGGGAGCGGCGCCGCGATAACGGGACCGATTCTCTTGCAAACAGAGATGCTTTAAGGGCTAGAGATTAGCAGGAAAAGCCCTCTTCCCAAAGCACGGAAGGTTTATCACCAAGCGCCGACCGTATGGCGTCTTGATCAATATGCTAGGATTTCGCCCCCTCCAATTCCATCAAAAATCATGACTCAAGACGAACTAAAACAAGCCGTAGCCAAAGCCGCAATCGCCTATGTAACTGACGGATTAGTGGGCGTAGGCACCGGCTCCACAGCCAATTACTTCATTGCCGAATTGGCGAAGATAAAGGACCGTATCGAGGGAGCGGTAGCCAGTTCGAAGGCCACAGAGGATCGACTGCGTCAGGCGGGAATCCCCGTTGTCGAGCTCAACGACGTCAGCGACCTTCCCATTTACGTTGATGGCGCCGATGAAATCACCGAGCACCTGTCCATGATCAAAGGCGGCGGCGGCGCGCTGACGCGCGAAAAGATTGTTGCGGCGGTGGCGAAGAAATTCATCTGCATAGCGGACGAGAGCAAGCTTGTTCCGGTGCTCGGAAACTTTCCGCTCCCCGTGGAAGTCATTCCAATGGCGAGAAGTTACGTCGGCCGCCAAATGGCCGGTCTAGGCGGACAGCCCGCGCTACGACAAGGGTTTACAACCGACAACGGCAATTTGATTATCGACGTAAGCGGTCTGAAGATTCTCAATCCGGTGGAGTTGGAAAGCACTATCAATCAGATTCCCGGCGTGGTGACCAATGGCCTGTTCGCTCGTCGCGGGGCCGATGTGTTGTTGTTGGGGACTACGAGTGGCGTGAAGACTTACAAGCGGTAGTTTGGCGCGCCAAGCGAAGCAGTATTGCGTATAAAGATTGGGAAATAGCTACAAATACTCCCTCGCGATCGAGAACGAGAGTTTCGAAAGAAAGTAACAGCGGAGGTAATTTAACCATCACCCTCTCCCCAACCCCTCTCCCCTCAAGGGAGAGGGGCTCTAGCGTGGAGGCAGAGCGAAGGCTCCTCTAGAAACCGTAGCGAGCGGGCCGAGATCGAGTCGAGAAGCGCAGACGTACATTGAGTACGTTGAGCATCGCAGACTCGATATCGGCCCGCGCAGTAGGTTTATAGAGGAGCCGGATTCATAGGTTTGTAAAACAAGCGTAATATGCTCTTACAGTTAAGCCGAAGAGCGGAAATAACATATGCCAACTACCGAACTACACACATCAAAACAATTTGACGTCGAACTTGAAGGTTTACGCTCTCGAGTACTGCAGATGGGCGGCTTGGTCGAGTCGCAAATCATTCGCGCGGTGGACGCGCTCGCTAATGGAAACATCACGCTGGCGAATGCGGTTGTCGCTGATGACCATCGGGTCAATGCACTCGAAGTCGCTATCGACGAAGACTGCACCCATGTCATCGCCCGCCGCCAACCCGCGGCCAGCGATTTGCGCATGATCATGGCGATCGTGAAAACGATCACGGACCTTGAACGGATCGGCGATGAGGCGCAGAAAATCGCCCGCATGGCGAAGCTCATGTACGAATCGGATCGCTTGCAGACGCCGCGTTTCTTCGAAATTAAGCGCGCCGCCGACTTGGCTTTGGACATGCTACGCCGCTCGCTGGATTCATTTGCTCGATTGGATGTCGCCGCCGCCGCTCAGGTGGTTCGCGAAGACATGGAGTTGGACGAGCAGTTTCGGTCCATCATCCGCCAATTGATCAGCTACATGATGGAAGATCCACGCACCATTTCCGTCTCGATTGAAATTCTGTTCGTCGCGAAAGCCATTGAGCGGATTGGCGACCACTCGAAGAATATGGCGGAATATGTCGTCTATCTG
>DATLHW010000490.1:0-4413 GCA_035539675.1 Burkholderiales bacterium
CGTTAATAGGGCAAATACTCAGAGGGCATTTTGGAATAAGGATTGCTTGAGTTTAAGTGCGGGCGGTTATTCGACTACGCCTGAAATGTCTGCTTTCCATCGGAAGCCGCTATCAATGCAAAAGGCGCCGTAGATAACGACCTTAACTGCTAAGCGCTTTCCAAATATCGAAAAGCTCGACGCAATCAGGTATGTCGCAGGAAGGGGCAGGTCCCCAACCGTCCGCATTTAATGGACGTAATAACTGCACGGTAAATGTAGATTTTGCGAATCCCCTTCAAGACATGAGTGTCTGCACAAGTCGATTTGCTATGAGATGCACGCTGATAAAACCTGTCATTCTGAGGAGGCACGACGAAGAATCTGCTGTTCAATTCCTGTGGAGCCACCGCAAAAAGCAGATTCTTCGCTGGCGCTCAGAATGACAATTTAACTTGTGTAGATACCCATGCCTTGAAAGGGAAGTCGGTATAGGGGCTTATGCGTAGGAAGCGCCATGACGAGCAGCAATGGCTTTCTATATTCTCGCCGTTCTCCTGCGCCGGAATAAGTTGAATAGTCCTCGTCAGCGTAAAAACCATTTGCTTCGTTTTTCTTCTCGCGGAATAATCGGCGATCCCCCTTATTCAAAATCCGGATTGGGTAATCCTGATTGCGTTTGGCATGATCAAATACAATCAGATTGAACCGCCCATCCAAGCAGGAGCATGCTCATGGCGACATCATCAAATCGAAAAAAAATAAACTTGGCGCAGAAGGCGCAATACGCGCCGAAGCCGAAGGCGGCCCCTCCTCAACCGCAGGCGAGGCCCATTGAAAAGCACTTGGTATCTGACATGATGCTTAAAAAAATAATCCAACGAGTGCTCGCAGAACTCAAGCTTCCGGGGAAGATTCCGAGCGAAGTTCTCTACACGGCGTTGGCTGAAGTACGCGATCTCACCGAACAAGCTAAAAATAAACGTTAAACCTAGAAACGATGGGGCGCGGAAGGATGCAGGCTCTCAGGATTACGGCAGATTAGAAATAAGCGCCGCAAATCTTGTTAATCCGCGCAATCTGCGTTCCATTTATTTTTTAGGATCGCCGCTCAAATTACTATTTCGCTACGCCGTCCTTGACGTCATCGAGCGGCAACCTCAAGGTAATCACGGTGCCGCCGGTTTCACCTCTTCTGATGATAAGCCGGCCTCCAAGGCAATGACTGCGTTCGAACATGCCGAAAATCCCAAAGGATTTCGGATTGATCATCTCTTCCTCTGTAATTCCCTTGCCATCGTCCTCTATTTCGACCACTAACTGCCCTTTATGCTTCCATAGATGAATCACGATCTTTGTCGCTTGCGCATGTCGAGCGATATTGGTTAATGCTTCTTGAATAATACGAAATACCGCCGTATTGCGGTCCACTGACAAACGAATGTAGTTGGGCAAATGCAATTCGTGGGCTATTCCCGTCAGCTCGGAAAATTCGTTGACATGCCATTTAATTGTTGCGATGAGGCCCAAGGTATCCAGCATGCCTGGCCGTAGACTGGTGGATATTCTTTTCACGCTTCGGATGGCGCTGTCAGTTAATGTCAGCAACGATATGAGTTTATCGCGGCTCCAGGCGGGATCGTTTATCTTGTCCAAGACCGATGAAAGACCCAGCTTCAGCACCGTCAATGTGCCTCCAAGTTCATCGTGAACCTCACGAGCGATTTTGGCGTTTTGCTCTTCCAGCACCAATTGAAGATGACCGGACAGCCCTCGCAGCCGACCTTCGCTTTCGCGTAGCGCCAACTCAATTCGCTTGCGCTCTCCGATCTCCGAGTTCAACGCCTGGTTAGCGTTCCGTAGCTCCGAGGTGCGTTTTCGAATGCAGCCCTCCAATTCGTTATGCGCCTTCTCCAAGGCCGCATGAGCCTCCTTACCGATACGGGCCGGCGAGCGATGCAACTCATGAGCCAACACGCTCACAATCTCGGATCTATCGCGGTCCGCCTCGCGCAACGTCTCCTCGGCGCGTCTACGGCTCGTGATATCCACCAAGACATTCACCGCGCCGAAAATGTTACCCGATTCGTCGTGAAACGGATTTGCATACGCCAATGCGGTTCGACAACTGCCATCCGGACGCTCGATAACGATTTCATGACCGTTGAATTCCTTGCCCTCCTGCAACGCCTTGGCCATCCAGCATCGATCATGACTAATGGGCGATCCCTCGATCGAGAAAAGCCTGAAAGAACCACAAAAACGGTCTATCTCATGGTTTAGCTTCGGCTCTCGGCCCCACAACTCGACGGCGCGTTGGTTGAAATAAGTGATCAATCCTTCCGCATTGCATATGTACGACGCCGCAGGCACTTTCTCCAATAATCTGGAAAATTCCATGTGCCGCGCACGCAGGTAAGGATCGATGTGATGTTCATCAAATGCTTCTCGCATAACCCACTCTCTTAGGACTTACGCAAAAGCGTCCCAGCAAGGCGCGCCGACGCAGACAGTACGCGCTCGCAACGCAACTGGGGTGCTTTTGCGTAAGTCCTTTCTCTAAAAATAATCAGGGCAGCCTGCATGTTTAGGGACCTCTGAATAAGTGCAGCGTGCGGGTTAAGTTCGAATTGAGGAACATCGGCGCGCACATGGCCCCGGCGCTTCCAAACAAAGTCTCAGTCTAGATTAACTTGTCATGACAAGTTAATCCGCATTAGCCGCAACTGAAACCAAAATCCGCGCACGCAGTAAATTATTCAGAAGCTCCTTCAAGTATGGCCGCCCTATTCCTTTACGACGTCACTTTTTTGCTTCATTCGCCACGCGTTTACCGACAGGAATATCGGTCGACTTGGCGAAATCGCAACGCCCCATGTAAAGCATCGACCAGCCAACGCCGTCTTCCTTGGCGTCTTTATAAACGACTAACTGGAATGGTGATTGCAAACTCCCTCCCGGTGCGGAAAAGCTAACAAGCACCTTGTGGGGCAAATTCAGAATGGCGTCCGTGTTTTGCAGAATTGATACGCCAACATAAGCGCCATCCTTCGTCCGTCTCTGCGTGAAATCCCCCTTGATGCAACGCGTCTGACCTTCGTCGGCGCACAGCATGATCTCCTTCTCCTTGGATCCCGCCTTGTCATAGACCCACATACGGCGGATCTCGGGAGTCTTCAGTGGAACGCTGGCGTCCTCCAGGTTATCGCTGCCGAACGCGCTGCATTTGTCGCTTCCCGTCTTGCAGTCGATTCGGGTATCGAAAACGCAACCCTCGGCGAATTCAGCCGCCGCGGAAATGGGTAATAGTGTGGACAGGCACAGCACTACAAGGTTCGCTCTCAAAACGGTCTCCTTATTTTGGTTGGAAGAAACACTGGCGCCACCCTCGTCGATTTAATACCGTACGCCTAATACAAATCCCAAATAATAATGGGACGCGGATAAGCGCGGAGTCTTAGAATTAAATCGGATAAGAATCCGTGTAAATCTTTTCAGTCCGCGTTCATCCGCGTCCCATTTTTTGGGAATCGTATAACGCTGCTCTACAACGTTTTCAAATACTCAATCAAAGCGTCCTTCTCGACCTGCGGCAAATCGACTCCGAATACATGCCCCATGTTGCCGCCGCCTTTTTGGCTTACGTCGTATTTCGATCCCACGCGCTCCGCTTCGGGCCCCTGAGTAATAAAACCAACGTTCGCCGGATCATATAAATCATAGCCCCGATAAAATATTTTGGGACGTCGCTCAACCGGCTCCAGCAGATCACGTAACGTAGGAACCGATCCATTGTGCAGATAAGGCGCGCGCAACCAAATTCCATCGAGGAAAGAGGCAACATACCCCTTTAGCGTTTCCTCGACCAGTCCCCGGCGCTCGATGCGCATCTCTTTCACGACCTTATTCGCGGCGATGGCGGCTTCTTTATTCCAGGAATCGAGGCGGTTCTTGTCTGTTCCCACTTCCTCAAGCGCAAGCGGCGTTCCTGTTCGATTCGAAGCATGGCAACTGGCGCAGTTTTTATTGAATACCTCTTTCCCCGCCTCGGCTTTTGTGGCGTCGATTGGGAAAGGATACTTCGGCGCTTCTAATTTGCCGAGATATTCGTGGAGCCACGCGACATGGCCGAGGAACTCGTCTTTATTCTTAGGCTCCGCGCCGAGCAACCCGAGGGCGGAGTCGGTGATCACCGATTGCGCGTCATGGCTATCTCCCGCGAGATTCATGCGCATACCTTTGTCCCACTGGTACTTCTGCAAGTTCCAAACGGAGGGCATGTCCGTAGGACCGAACGTATCGTCCATGGGCATGCGAACCATGAAGTATTTCGTCAGGTTCATTGCGTCGTCACGCCCGCGTCCCCACTCGGGAAAATCCGGGCGATAGATCCAAGCGAATTGCTTCTCCCGTTCAAGCAAACGCTTCTTGGTG
>DATLHW010000491.1:0-2314 GCA_035539675.1 Burkholderiales bacterium
GAAGACAATCATGCCAATTGCGGCGGCCGCGCCCAAAAGAAGCCGGACCTCCAACGGAAACATACCGTGTTCCACGGCGAGTTTTAGCGCCGACGCAATGCCGAAGAAAAGCAGCACGACGCCGATCTTGGCGAGGATATTGCCGCTGAACAGTTTGCTGAGGAGCGAGGGCTCTTCGGGTTGAGTTGTCTTGATCCGTGACGCCGGGCCGGGTTGTTTGGAAGATTGGTCGGGGGCAGGCGCCGCCTGCTCCCATAGAGGCGTTGATGCCGGGAGGGGCTCCAATTGCTCTGTTGCTGGCGATGTGAAATTTGCAGGTTGAGGGGATATTTCCGCCTTCGCTTCTTCAAACTCATTCGGTTGATTTTGCGACGGCGAGGCCGAATGCGGCTGTTCAAATTTACTCAGCTTCGCTTGCAACTCCTCGATGAGCTGGTTGAGTTGTCCAATCCGTTTTTCAAGAAGCTGTATCCGGGCGTCCAGCGCTTGTGGCGACTGATTGGGATTCGTCATGGCGGATTTGAGCATTGCGCCGCCTATCGCCCCTAGCAAGGCTCCGCTAAACGCGCCGAACAACCCCTCCGTTGCGCCCCCGACTAGCAAGCCGATCAACAGCCCGAGAAACCACATATTGTTATCTCCTTCTTAAGGAGTTAGCGGTCTGTAGGAGCGAGCTTGCTCGCGATTGCGTCTGGGGCCACGCTGACAATCGCGAGCAAGCCCGCTCCTACAGGTTAGGGATTCATGGAGAGATTACCGCCAATCCCCACGCAACTGAGTAACAATCGTTTGCAAATGCTCGGGCGTCGCAGCCGCGGCCGCTACTGGCGGAGCGCTCACCAATTCGATTGGCGACAGAATCCGCCTTGGAAATCGTCGCATCGCCGGACCGCCCTTACGGCTGAAAAAACTGCCCCACAGTCCACGCAACGCCAAAGGAATGACCGACACTGGCCGACGCTCAAGAATGCGTGAGACCCCGGGACGGAATGGGTTGACCTCTCCGTCGTGGGTAATCTTTCCCTCTGGAAAAATGCAAATAAGGTCGCCATCGGCCAAGGCTTTATCTACTTCGTCGAACGCCCGCTCCATGACTTCCGGACTGTCCTTTCGCGAGGCGATGGGTATCGCGCGGGCGGTGCGGAAGATGAAGGACAGTATTGGGATCTTGAAGATGCCGTGATCCATCACGAAACGAACGGGGCGGTGACAGCCAGCAGCGATGATCAGCGCATCCACAAAACTTACATGATTGCAGATTAGAAGAGCGGCCCCTTTTTCAGGGATGTAGTCCAGATTGGTTTTCTTGACGCGGTAAAGTATGTGCACCCAGATCCACACGATAAATCGCATCAGGAATTCGGGCACGAGCGTATAGATATAAATCGCCACGAAGGCATTCAAAATCGCGGTCGCCAGGAATAACTCCGGCACGGTTAGTTTCAATGTGCCGAGCAGGAAAATCGAGAAGCCCGCCGAGACGACGACGAACAGCGCGTTGAGTATGTTGTTGGCGGCGATGATCCGTGACCGATGGCTGGGCGCGGAGCGGGTCTGGATCAACGCGTAAAGCGGCACGATGTAAAAACCACCGAACATGCCGAGCATGACCAAGTTGAATATCAGCCACCAGCTTTCCCGCCTCGATAGAAACTCCAGCGCGGAGAGCGGTTCGCCAACCACGGGTGCGGGCGTGGCGAAATAAAGAAGCACGCCAAATAGCGTCAGACCAATGGAGCCGAAGGGCACCAGGCCGATTTCCACTTTGCCGCTGGAAAGCTTTTCGCAAAGCAACGAACCCGTCGCGACGCCGATGGAGAAGAGGGTAAGCAACAATGTGTAGACCTGCTCATTGCCGTGCAGGACATCGCGGCTGTAATTCGGCAACTGCGTAAGAATCGTCGCGCCGAAAAACCAGAACCAGGAATTTCCGAGAATGGAAAGAAATACGGGACGGGTTTGGCGGGCGAATTGGAGATTGCGCCATGTTTCGGTGAAGGGATTCCAATTGATCTTGATCTCTGGGGCCGACGCGGGCGAATCGGGAATCCCGCGACTGGCGAGGTAGCCAGCGACCGCCACCAACAGGATGGCGCCAGACGTCAACCATGCGCCGCCTTCGGGGCGGCCGATTAATACGCTTCCTAAAATTGTGCCGACCAGGATGGCCACGAAAGTGCCCATTTCCACGAGGCCATTGCCGCCCGTCAATTCCTGTTCCTTCAAATGCTGCGGCAGGATGGCGTATTTGACTGGTCCGAACACGGTCGAATGAGTACCCAGTAGAAATAACGCCAGCAGCAGCAACGGGAGG
>DATLHW010000492.1:0-3148 GCA_035539675.1 Burkholderiales bacterium
GCGCCACATGTTCAAGATCCCGATCCAGGCCGCGATCGGCGGCAAGGTGATCGCCCGCGAAACCATCGCCGCGCTGCGCAAGGACGTGACCGCCAAATGCTACGGCGGCGACGCGACCCGCAAGAAGAAGCTGCTGGAGAAACAAAAAGAAGGCAAAAAGCGGATGCGCGAGTACGGTAACGTCAACATCCCGCAGGAAGCCTTCATTGCCGCGCTCCGCATGGGTGACGACGCCTGATCCGCTTTTTTCACTAAAGCAGAAATAGGGCAGGTGGGCGGATCAGGCGAAGCTGCGGGGCAGCTTCGACCCGCCCGCCCGGATGCGCGAGTACGGCAACGTGAAAATCCCGCAGGAGGCGTTTATCGCGGCGTTGCGGATGGGGGATGATGCGTAGGGGCGGTTTGGCGCCTGATGTGAGCCGCTGGGCACGTGTTTGCCGAAAGTTCAAACCTGCCTCGTACGGGCGCCGGTGGTTTGTGATGGAAAACCGCTGAGGCCCTTCCGTGGAAGAATTGGACTATGTGTGGACCAAGCTCCCGATCGCCTGCGTCACCAGGCGAATCTCGATCGGCTTGGGGCACCGAACCACATCCGCGAAGCGCATTGACATCCCAGAATCATCATACGATTTCGTTCCGGTACGGATCGAATCTCCATATGGATCGCCTTCAATACCGAACAACCATTGTAGTTGCTCAATTGCATACTAATTATTCAGTCACCTTAATTGGCCCGCAAGAGGCCGTTCACGGGGGAGATGAACAATTAGCGAGCAACCCGAAGCAATCGCTCCGTCAGCGATTAAATTCCTCACCGATCATCCTGCGGATGAAGACAAGTTCGGACCGCACTCGCGAGTTGCCGACGCCGTTGCGGCGGCAATCACGCGAAGCGACCCGATTCACGTGATCGGTCTGCTGGGCGGATGGGGTAGCGGAAAAAGTACGGTTGTAAGGCAAATCGAGAAGAAATTCGACGGTGGCGAGCATATCCATTTTTTCACTTACGATGCTTGGCTGCACCAAAATGATCCGCCGCGTCGTTCATTTCTCGAAGCTCTGATCGGGGATCTGGCAGCCGCCTCGATAATCAAACCCGCCGAATGGGATCCACGACTTGCGCAGCTTTCAGGCAAGGCTGAGGTGACAACCACGAAAACAACGCGGCAGTTCTCCGAGACTGGCCGTGCAATTTTCCTCTCATTGGCCTTTGTCCCCTTCGGGCTCGGTCTTCTCGAGTACGATCTCATCGATAAGGCATTCGGAACCGGTGGTGTGGGCGTTGCCCGCCCTCTCCTCGCATTCAGTCTTCTCGCCGTCCTAGCACCTTTGTTGGTCATATTGTTCTATTATTTGAAATGGCGGCCAATCGCAGAAAAGGGAACCGAAGGAAGATGGAAGGCGCTAAGAACCAAAGCCTTCTGGCTGGAGCACGACGAAGCACATAAAGATCAGTCGGTCGTGGCGCTGCTTACAAACCACTCGGTCGAAAATGCCGAGAACAAGACCAAGATCAGCCCGGAGCCTACCGCCATTGAGTTCCGGACGGTGTTCAACGACCTCCTCGCATCGTGCCGCAAGAAAAAGCGTCGACTTGTAATCGTGATCGACAATCTTGACCGTCTGGCTGAAAATGATGCCATGCAGCTTTGGGCGACCATCCGAAGCCTTTTTCTCAGCAACAACAAGATGCTTTCTAGCGAAGAAGGATTGGCGCCTCCCGCAATTATCTTGCCGATCGACGAAAAGGCGATCGAGAGAATGTTTGCCATCCAGCACGACGAAGAGATTGCCGCGCAACTCTCCGAGTCGTTCATCGACAAAACCTTTGATATCACCTTTCAAATCAACGAGCCGGTCATGTCGGACTGGCGGCTTTATTTGGCTGATAAGCTGAAGGAAGCGTTCGGCGATCTTGCCAACGCGGACTGCATTTATTGGGCCACTAAGATCGTCGAGCGTGCAAACCCGGGCACTTCGGCAAGCAAGCGAACTACGCCGCGCAAGCTTATCAAACTCATCAACAGCAGCGGGGCACTGCTAGCGCAGTGGGGCGATGGCTCTGTCGATCTCCTTACGATGATCCATTACGTCAGCCGTCGAGCGGACATTTCGAAAAATGGTATCGCCGCGCTTGTGAGCGAGGAGAGGTCGATCATCCAGACGGCTGTGCCCGATTGGCGGCGCCAAACCCTCGCTCTCCATTTCGGTGTGGCGCCAGAAAAAGCCTTTCAGACTTTGCTCGCCGAACCCATACGTTCCGCGACTGCCGCGAACGATCGCAGTGCTTTTGACGAACTTATTGCCGGACCGGGAGCAATCGAAGTTGCCGAGGCGGTCTTTGCAGAACCACCCCTGAATGACGATCGATCCGCAATTGACGGAACCTTCGTAATGAACGCAGCGCTTCTCGTGGGCAGGTCGGCCAGCAACGATGAGCTCTGGGCTCGACGCATAATTGCTGGCCTTGCGGATGCATGGAAGACATCGGCTGCCCCTAAGAACTGGCGCCCGGATTTTGCTGATGTATTGAGGCTTTTGCTACCAGCGCAGGATCCACAGGGTGGCTTCCTCTTCGGATCTGCGCGCATTCTATCAGACATGTTGGCGCGAGTTAAACTCGATGTTGACACGTTCCCGGAGATCGCAGCAGCGCTAGATACCCTTCGCACCGTCGCGGCCGCACTTAACTTTCAAGCGCCCGGCGTGGCGCTCAAGAGGCCGATTGATGACCTCCTGTCATTGCTTGCCGAACTGGAGCCGGCCAATCGCGCGCTGCTTCGCACAGAATTGGCGGCCTCAGTATTCGTTGATGCGCTTGTCACGCGCCTGTCGGACGAGGAGCTAGCAAAAACGGTTCCCGAAATTGTGCGGCGAGTCGCCGATGGGTCGCCGACGGTGCAGTTTAAGGACAACAAGAAGGCGGCTTGGAACCCATTGGTGGAGGTAGCAAAACAAATCCTGCAAGAACAAGATTTCGACGAAAGTCAAACCGGCCCTGCGCTTGACACCATCGGCCTCCTTCGAGCGTATTCCGGGACGGCCAAAACTGTCTGTGACGAACTTTTCGATTCTACTCGGCTCAATGTTTTGGCCGAGAATGCCGACAGCATCGACGAAGATAACCGCTTGGGCGATGTTCTAGCCC
>DATLHW010000493.1:0-11466 GCA_035539675.1 Burkholderiales bacterium
AGCCTAGAGAACACCGTGGCCTGGAAAAACCTCTACATCTTTACTCTTGGGGTGCGGCTGCTTCCACCTTGATTGGTTGCTCAAGCAAAGCTTTCATGGATAAGCGCAGTCTTCCTTTATCATCGGCTTCAAGCACTTTCACGCGGACCACTTGCCCTTCCTTCAGGTAGTCGGCCACAGCGTTCACCCGCTCGTTCGCAATTTGGGAAATATGTAATAACCCATCGCGTCCCGGCAACACCTGAATAATAGCGCCGAAGTCTAGAAGACGAACCACTTTACCTTCGTAGACCTTACCAACCTCAACCTCTGCGGTGATTTCCTCTATGCGTCGCTTGGCCGCATCACCCGCCTCGGCAGAGAAGCATGCAATGGTGACCGTACCGTCATCCTGGATATCGATGGTAGTGCCTGTTTCTTCAGTCAATGCGCGAATTACGGCTCCGCCTTTACCGATGACGTCACGAATCTTCTCCGGATTAATCTTCATGGTAATCATGCGTGGCGCGTAGCTTGATAGTTCGCCACGAGGAGTCGAAACTGCTTGCTTCATCAACTCAAGAATATGAACCCGGCCTTCGCGCGCCTGATTAAGCGCGACCTGCATGATTTCCTTGGTAATGCCGTTAATCTTGATATCCATTTGTAGCGCAGTAACGCCACGCTCACTGCCGGCCACCTTGAAATCCATATCACCCAGATGATCCTCATCACCCAGAATATCGGTCAAAACGGCAAAACGGTTTCCATCCTTAATAAGGCCCATCGCGATACCCGCAACGTGCGCCTTCAGCGGCACACCCGCATCCATCAGCGACAAGCAGCCTCCGCAAACCGACGCCATCGAACTGGAGCCGTTTGACTCAGTAATTTCGGACACAACTCGCAAGCTGTATGCAAACTCTTCTTCGCTGGGCAACACCGCAACCAATGCACGCTTAGCAAGACGTCCGTGACCGATTTCCCGGCGTTTCGGCGTACCAACACGGCCGACTTCACCGGTTGAATACGGAGGGAAGTTGTAATGCAACATGAAGCGCTCGCTGTACTCGCCCTGTAATGCATCAATGATTTGCTCATCGCGCGCGGTACCGAGAGTAGTGACTACAAGCGCCTGAGTTTCACCACGCGTAAACAAGGACGAGCCGTGCGTACGCGGTAAAACGCCAGTACGAATCGTAATTGGCCGCACAGTACGCGTATCGCGTCCATCAATGCGGGGCTCGCCATCCAGAACGCGCCCACGAACAATGCTCGACTCAAGATCATGGAAAAGCGAGTTAACCAGATTCGAATGAGCCGTTGAGGACCCCTCAGGTATGAGTGCGGCCGCAACTTCATTGCGAATCTCGTTCAGTCGGGTCGAGCGCGACTGTTTACTGCGAATATCATAGGCTTCTTTTAGAGCAGCTTCGGCAATCCCGGCGACCTTCGCAACCAATTCAGCGTCTTTGACTGGCGGCGTCCAATCCCAGTCGTCCTTGCCTCCCTCTGCTGCTAGCTCATTAATAGCATTGATCGCGGCCTGCATCTGCTCGTGACCAAACACAACAGCCCCTAGCATCACGTCCTCAGGCAATTCCTTAGCCTCGGATTCCACCATCAACACAGCCGCATCGGTACCAGCAACCACCAGATCAAGCTTGGAAGTCTGCAATTCCGTCTTCGTCGGATTCAGCACATACTGATCGTCAAGATAAGCAACGCGAGCGGCGCCGATTGGGCCATCAAACGGAATGCCCGACAGAGCAAGCGCAGCGGACGCGCCAAGCATTGCAGGAATATCTGAGTCAATTTCCGGATTGCTCGACACTACGGTGGCGATAATCTGCACTTCATTGTAAAAACCTGCGGGGAAAAGCGGACGCAGCGGGCGGTCAATCAAGCGCGAAGTAAGCGTTTCTTTCTCAGAAGGCCGCCCCTCTCGCTTAAAAAAACCGCCGGGAATCTTCCCTGCGGCATAAGTCCGTTCCTGATAGTCCACGGTCAGTGGCAAGAAATCCTGGCCGGGCTTCACGCCCTTAACGCCAACAGCGGTAACCAATACCACCGTCTCATCCATGGTAACAAGCACAGCGCCGTCAGCTTGACGTGCAATCTCGCCAGTTTCCAAGGTCACCTGATGGCGACCATAAGTGAATGTCTTCTTGATTGGGTTCAATGTTGTATCCTCAAGAGTTGATTTTTTGAGTGTGCAGAGCCTATAAGGCTAAAAAAGCTCACGGCAGAAATGCGAAAAGGGGCGTTACTATTCACACGTTGCGTCTTGCAATCGCGCGAAAATGTAACACCCCAACTGCCAGGAGTAGCACGGCTGCCCAAGCGCGACAATCGCGCAGAAGGGAGCTTACTTGCGCAAACCTAGGCGCTCGATAAGCGTGCGGTAGCGGTCAGCGTTTACCCGTTTCAGGTAATCTAGCTGACCACGACGCTGACTTACGAGTCGCAGCAGACCACGCCGAGAATGATGATCCTTGACGTGGGTCTTAAAATGCTCCGTCAAATAGTTGATTCGCTCGGTTAGAAGCGCAACTTGTACTTCGGGCGAGCCAGTGTCATCCCCGGCGCGCTGATAATTCGTAACGATTTCCGCTTTGCGGGTTGCCGTAACGGCCATTGCTATCTCCAGATTTCCTTTTCAATCGAGCCCGGGATTATACCGCTGTCGCTTCCAACTTCTCAAGCCAAATCAGTACGACATATTTTAAAACGGCTTTGACATCATGCGCCGAGCCTTGATATTTCCACTTTCAACATCGACAAGCCCTAAAAATTCACCGTCTTCGTTGTAGGCGCGATGAACTCCGGCTTCCATATCAAGATCAGATGGGATAATTCGTCCTTGCATCACCGCATCCGCATGGGCGCGGAGGAGATTAATTCGCGGCAAGTACGAAACAAGCTGGTCTGGGCTCTTTAACAAAACGTCGCGACTCTCAAGCAATGACTCCTGCAACGCGTCCAAGGTAACGGCATCTCGGACGACGAACTCTCCGGTGCCGGTACGGCGCAACTCCTCGAGCATTCCGCCACCGCACCCCAGCGCCTGACCGATGTCTTCGGCAAGAACTCGGATATAAGTGCCTTTACTACAGACAACACGAAGTTTAAGAAACGGCGAACGATAATCAAGCAGCGTCAGTTCACGAATTTCAATAGTGCGGGACTCTCGCGGGACTTCAATGCTTTGTCGAGCAAGTTTATAAAGTGGCTGGCCTTGCAATTTGATAGCCGAATACATGGGTGGCGTCTGACTGATGCGCCCCGTGAATCGCTGCAACACCTCCCGAACCGCTAATTCCGTCACATTGACCGGCAAATCGGTCAATACAGCGCCCTCAAGATCCCCTGTTGTTGTCGTCCTACCAAGGCGAACAGTAGTTTCGTAGGTCTTATCGGCATTCAGCATAAAACCGGCGAATTTTGTGGCCTCTCCAAAACACACAGGCAAAAGGCCAGACGCCAACGGATCCAAGGTGCCTGTGTGGCCCGCTTTCTCTGCGTGATATAAAAATTTCGCGCGCCCCAGAGCACCATTGGAACTAATTCCCAACGGTTTATCTAGCAGCAAAACTCCCGTTAAGGAGCGTTTCGCGATTTTCATTTAAAACGGAAATGGGAAAAACACCACTAGCAAAAGTTACCCCTTGTCGAGATTGGATTTATCCGAGGCAACTGCATCGTCGATAAGCGAGGTCAGATGAATGCCACGCTCAATAGATGCGTCATATAAGAAATGGAGCTGCGGTATAACGCGAAGCGACAACCTTTGAAATAACGCCTTACGGAGAAAGCCAGCAGCATTGCCAAGACCAATTAGCGTTTCCTCCATACTGCGTTTCTCGTCAAGGGTCGTAATAAACACCTTAGCATGCGAGTAGTCCGAAGAGACATCTACGCCAGTAATAGTAACCATACCAACGCGGGGATCTTTGACTTCGAGCCTGATTAGCTCAGAAAGCTCTTTTTGGATCTGATCGCCAATACGAGTGGTGCGAGAAAAGGATTTTGTCATCGCAGAATCCTTATTCTCAAAGACGAAACACAACAAGGAAGGACAAAGAAGGGGACAAAACATGTGCGCCTAGCAATTCTACAATTCATCCTTCTACTTGCCCTCTCCATGTCCTCATAAAGATCTGGCAACTTCAACGACCTCAAAAACCTCCAGTTGATCACCTGTTTCAATATCACTGTAGTTCTTGAGAGAAAGGCCACATTCAAAACCGAACTTAACTTCACGAACATCATCTTTAAACCGCTTCAACGAATCCAATTCACCCGTATGGAGCACGACATTATTTCGCAGTAGACGCACACTTGAACCGCGCTTAACTACGCCGTCCAGCACCATGCAACCAGCAACAGCGCCAACTTTGGAAATTCTAAAGACCTCACGAATCTCCACCAGTCCAATAATGCTTTCCTTACGCTCAGGAGCCAACATTCCGGACATGGCCGCCTTAATTTCATCAACAACATCGTAAATAATGTTGTAGTAGCGAATATCCACACCTGCATTTTCCGCAAGTTTCCGAGCCGCCACATCAGCCCGAGTATTAAACCCAATAACTACGGCCTTGGATGCGAGCGCCAAATTAACATCCGATTCACTGATAGCGCCCACGGCGCTGTGCACCACATTGACTCTCACCTCACTAGTCGAGAGTTTTGCAAGCGCATGATTAAGCGCCTCGTAAGAACCCTGCACGTCTGCCTTTATGATGAGATCCAACCGCTTAACTTCGCCCTCACCCATCTGGTCGAACATGCTCTCCAACTTCGCTGCCTGCTGCTTTGCAAGCTTCACATCCCGGAATTTACCTTGCCGGAATAATGCAATTTCGCGCGCCTTGCGCTCGTCAGCGATAGAAATCACCTCTTCGCCGGCGGCCGGCACATCAGATAAGCCCTGCACTTCAACAGGAATGGATGGTCCCGCCTCACTGATGCTCTTACCGGTTTCATCTGTCATCGCGCGAATCCGACCGAAGGCGGCGCCGGCCAACATAACATCACCACGCTTCAACGTTCCAGACTGAACCAAAATCGTCGCTACTGGCCCACGCCCCTTATCCAGACGAGACTCAATAACCAACCCTTTTGCCGGAGCATCCTTCACGGCCTTCAACTCCAGCACTTCCGCCTGGAGCAGAACGGCATCTAATAAACCGCTAATGTTCTTGCCAGTCTTCGCCGAAACTTCCACGAACTGACTATCGCCGCCATACTCCTCTGGGAGAACCCCGTGCACCACCAACTCTTGCTTAATGCGCTCGGCATTTGCTTCCGGCTTGTCCATCTTATTTACCGCGACAACAATAGGCACCTTTGCTGCCTTTGCGTGATGAATTGCCTCAATGGTTTGTGGCATAACACCGTCATCCGCAGCTACAACCAAGATAACTATATCGGTCGCCTTGGCGCCGCGAGCACGCATCGCGGTAAATGCCTCGTGTCCGGGAGTATCAAGAAAGGTAATAGTGCCTCTTGGAGTGGACACATGATAAGCGCCGATATGCTGCGTAATCCCACCGGCCTCACCGCTCGCTACACGAGCGCGGCGAATTGTATCTAGAAGCGAGGTTTTGCCGTGATCAACGTGTCCCATCACCGTCACAACAGGAGGACGGGGCTCTGCTTGAAGGTTAACCGCCAGAGGCGTATCAGTGAGAAACGCCTCGGGATCGTCCAACTTCATCGGCTTGGCAACGTGCCCCATCTCCTCCACCACGATCATGGCCGTTTCCTGGTCCAACACCTGATTGATGGTAACCATCGTACCCATCTTCATCATGGTCTTGATAACTTCCGCCGCCTTTACCGCCATCTTCTGCGCTAACGCCGCCACAGTAGTAGTTTCCGGCACCATGACTTCATGAACGATGGGCTCAGTTGGGGCCGTGAACGCATGCTGGCTTTCAGCTGCGTCCGAATGGCGAGCCGACCTTCCCTTGGGGCCACCGCGCCAACCTTCACGACCACCACTTGCATCCCCACGTGTCTTGATCCCGCGCTTTTTGGCGGATTCGTCAACCCAACCTCCACTTGAAGGCGGCTTAACAGCCTTCTTGGCAGGCTTTTTCTCGACCTTTTCTCCCGGTTTGGCGGGAGGCCTGTGGAGAGTGCCATCTGTTCCTGGCGCGCCAGCCGCCTGTTTTGGGGGCTCACCGACCGCAGGCTCCACCACAGCAACAGCAGCAACCGCAGGCGAATTTTCGACGACCGGCGCGGGCGTCAATGCAGGCGTCTCCGACTGTTTTGCCGTCTCAACGACCTTTGCCGCCTCGGCTTCCGCAGCCTCTTTTTTACTACGTGTACGTTGTGCTTTTTCGCCCGCCTCTGCAGATTGCCGCGCGATTAATTCAGCTTGACGGCGAGCCTCTTCCTCGCGCTTCTTAAGCTGCTCATCGTCTATTACGGGAACGATCTGAAGTTTTACCTCAGGCTCGGCTTCCACAACAGGAACATCCGTAGCATCACGCTTTACCAGCACGCGCTTCTTGCGAACTTCCACCTGGATAGTACGAGCTCGACCAGTGCTATCCGATTTCTTGATTTCGGTCGTCTGCTTACGGGTCAAAGTAATTTTTGTATCTTCTTTATGACCGTGCATCTCCCGCAGATAATCAAGCAACTTTGCCTTATCTTGCTCAGTAAGCGGATCTTCAGCCCTGGTCTTATTCAATCCAGCCGCGCGCAGTTGCTCTAGCAGAAGCGCGGCAGGCAAATTCAGCTCTGTCGCGAATTGGAAAACATTGGTGGCAGCCATTCGTTATTTTGATCCCTTCAAGCAGGCGAAATGTAACTCAATTCAATTAAGCAAACCAAGGCGCACGAGCTGTCATAATCAACTTCTTCGCCCGCTCCGCGTCCATTCCGGTCATTTCAGTGAGATCGTCCAATGCAAGTTCGGCAAGGTCTTCCATCGTGGAAACGCCCTTCGACGCCAACAAACGCGCCGTCTGGTTATCCATCCCCTCCATACCCAGCAAATCCTCCGCCGCATTCTCCACTTTTTCTTCAGAGGCGATTGCTTCCGTCAGTAATGAATTACGCGCTCGCCGGCGCAGTTCATTCACTGTTTCCTCATCGAACGACTCAATCTCCAGCATCTCGTTAAGCGGCACGTAGGCCACTTCTTCCAAAG
The DNA here is from genome assembly GCA_035539675.1 of Burkholderiales bacterium. Lineage (GTDB taxonomy): Bacteria > Pseudomonadota > Gammaproteobacteria > Burkholderiales > DATLHW01 > DATLHW01. The sequence goes on from DATLHW010000493.1 coordinate 7,151, forward strand.
CGCTGAATCCCTCGTGAATAAGGATATCCGCCATTTCCTCGTCTACATCCAGCTTCAGCATGAATAGTTCGCGAAGCTTGGAAGTTTCTTCCGTGCTTTTCTCTTGCGCTTGCGAAACCGTCATTATGTTGAGCTCCCAACCCGTCAATTCGGACGCAAGTCGAACATTTTGCCCGCCTCGACCGATTGCCTGAGCTAATTGCTCCTCATCCACCACCACATCCATGCTATGACGCTCTTCGTCCACAACAATCGAGCTTACTTCTGCTGGCGCAAGCGCATTAATAACAAATTGAGCAGCATCGGCAGACCAAAGAATAATATCCACACGCTCGCCAGCCAACTCCGACGTCACCGCCTGAACACGCGAACCTCGCATACCGACACATGTGCCGACCGGGTCAATTCGCGCATCATTGGACTTCACCGCAATCTTTGCGCGAGCACCTGGATCACGAGCAGCTGCTTTAATTTCAAGCAAGCCCTCTTCAATCTCAGGCACCTCTAGCTCAAATAGCTTTATAAGAAATTCCGGTGAGATTCTGGAGAGAATCAATTGCGGACCGCGTGCATTTCGGTCCACTTTCATTAGATAAGCACGAACCCGATCGCTAACCCGCAGGTTTTCCTTCGGGATCATTTGATCACGCGGAAGTTGGGCTTCAACACGCCCCGATTCGATGATCGCATTCCCTCGCTCCATCCGTTTGATGGAGCCGGTGACCAAAAATTCCTCACGCTCCAGAAAGTCGGAAAGAATCTTCTCGCGTTCGGCGTCGCGAATCCTCTGGAGGATAACTTGCTTTGCGGCTTGAGCACCGATACGCCCCCACTCAATGGGCGGCAATCCCTCTTCCATGTAGTCACCAATTTGAAGATTGGTGTCTTTCTTGTGAGCCTGGGTGATTTGAATCTGATAGGCAGGATCATCCAAATTGTCGTCCTCCACCACCAGCCAACGGCGAAAGGCGGAATGCTCCCCTGTTGTGCGATCAATATCGACACGCACATCGGCCTCTTCTTCCGAAAATCGCTTCTTGGTGGCGGATGCCAATGCCATTTCCAGCGCCGAAAAGACAATATCTTTGTCTACGTTCTTTTCGCGCGCCAGCACGTCCACCATCATCAATACTTCCCGATTCATGCCACCTCCGACTTAAACCTCGGGCTTTAGCCTCGCTTTTTCAACATTCGCAAAGGCGAAGCGCTTTAGCTCCCCATTAACTTCCAGCATCACTTCGATTTCGGTCGCACCTTTGAGAACGCCAACGAAACGCCGTTGCCCCTCAATCGGCATACGCAACTTGAGCTGGGCCTCATGCCCTTCGAATCGCAAGTAATCCGCTAATTTCTTAAGCGGTCGATCAAGTCCTGGCGAGGAAACCTCGAGGCGGTCGTAGTCGATATTCTCGACTGCGAAAAGTCGCGTCAACTGATTACTGACCAGAACACAATCCTCTACCGCAATCCCTCGCGGACTGTCGATGTAAATGCGCAGCAAACCACTCCCATCACGCTCCCAGTCGACCAACTCGTATCCCAAACCGGTCAAAGTGGTTTCAAGGGTTGCAGCCAAATCCATATCTAACTCTTATCCAGAAATAAAAAAATGGGCGCGTAGCCCATTACTTTTTGTTCGGCGCGGATTATAGCAGAGAACGCTTGTGAGGAACAAACGCGAGCTTTAATAACCCTCAGTGATCCCAATCAAGACGCCCAGTGCTCCATGGCGAGAAAAACAGTTCCCGACCCAATTCATCAGGAACCGCATGTTCGCATATGAGCCCTGAAAAAATTCATTTAGGCATTTTATTCATCAGTCTAGCGACCATTTCAACGCCCCAGCTCACTCCAAACCCGGTCGTTTGGCTTGCGATGGCGCCCAACCCCCCATCGCAATCGGCGGCTGAAAGGTCGACATGCATCCACGGTACGCCTTCGGCGAATTTCAACAAAAACCGCGCCGCGATAATATGGTCGGCCTCACCGGCAATCAAGCACTGTTTGATATCCGCCACATCGCTCTTTAATGCTTCGTCGTAGTCAGCATCCAAGGGAAACGGATTTACCCGCTCCCCGCTGCCTCTTCCAGCGCTTAACGCCTCAACCATTAAATCGTCACTGGCGCTAAATATCCCACTGTAGCGGTTGCCGAGCGAATACATCATCGAACCCGTCAGAGTGGCGAAGTCAATTATCGCCGCAGGTTTTTGGCGAGCCGCTAATGTTAGGGTATCGGCAAGCACCATGCGCCCTTCCGCATCCGTGTGCATGATCTCAATCGTGGTCCCGTTCAACGCTTTCACGACATCCCCTTGCTTATACGCGGCGGGACTCAAGTGATTCTGAGCGATCGCCAGCCAACAATCGATGTTGACCGGGAGTTTCAAACGAGTCACCGCAGTCAGGATGCCCAGCGCAACGGCTGAACCATTCATATCCCTGTGCATTCCCAGCATGCCCCGCGCCGGCTTCAGATTGTGACCTCCAGTATCGAAGCAAATACCTTTGCCTACCAGGGCAATCGTGCGCTTGGCCTGCTTGTGGGTGTAGCGCAAATGGACAATTGCCGCATCCTTGTCGGGACTACCCTGTGCCACCGCCATAAAGGCGCCCGCGCCCATCTCCATTAATTTTTTCGTTCCGAATTCTTCACGCTTCCAACCATTCTCTTTTGCCAGCGCAGCGATCTGCCGCCGGTAGCTACGTGGCGTCAATTCATTGGGGGGCGATACGGTTAGGGATCTGCATAAATGATTTCCCTCAGCAATGGCCGAAACTTTTACGAAAGCTTTGACCTCCGATGCGCCATGAACGGCGATTGCTTTAAGCGCTCGCTCGCCATTCGATTTCTTGCGTACAGGCAAGGGCTTTCCATTGACCAGTGCGCAGTAAACCGCGATTTCAGCCGCTTCTCGCCGTTGCGCCTCGGGGCCCATGACAACGATGTCCAATGCAGTTGGCGCCTCCATCAGCAAAAGTTGCAATGCTTTGCGGATTATCGTTTGCCGCTCAAAAACGCTTTTGTCGAAATCGACCATGACCCACGCGACCAGTCCGCCTGGGCCCAACTCGCCAGAAACCGCAACGCCGCTCAACTCGATAGGTTGCATTTTTCGCCTTACCAACAACTTCTGCAGCACATCACCTCCCGACACGTCAGGCGGCAGCACTTTTCCGCTTGGCATCACGACCAACAGATGAGTGAGCTTGGTCAGTGCGTCCTTTGACAACGGCCGGGCATGACAGACGACTTTGGCTAACATGGGCGCTCCAACGCAAAAAATGAATCGAGATTCTAACAAACCACGAACAATAGACTTCTTTCGAAACCGTAGCGACCGGCCCGAGATCAAGTCGAGAAGCGCAGACGCACGAATAGTACGTTGAGCATCGCAGGCTCGATCGCAAGCCGCGCAGTAGGCTTCAAAAGAAGTCTAATCATCCGTTCCTGGTTGCCGACTACCATGCTTGCCGGTTAGGATTGCGGCTCCAAATCAGTCGCAAAATCATGCAACCTTACCTTCAACTAATGCGCGACGTTCTTGACCATGGCGTTCGCAAATCCGACCGTACAGGCACTGGCACTCTCTCGGTGTTTGGTTATCAGATGCGCTTTGACTTGGCGCGCGGCTTTCCCTTGCTGACAACGAAAAAAGTCCATCTCAAATCGATTATTCATGAACTGCTGTGGTTCCTGCAGGGAAGCACTAACGTTAGCTATCTGCGCGAGAATGGCGTGACAATCTGGGATGAATGGGCGGACGACAACGGAGAACTTGGTCCGGTCTATGGCTACCAATGGCGCTCCTGGCCCGCGCCGGATGGTCGCCATCTAGATCAAATCGCTCAAGTAGTGAACGACATCAAAAGCAACCCGGATTCCCGTCGATTGATTGTGTCGGCGTGGAATGTCGCAGATATTCCGAAAATGGCTTTGGCGCCGTGTCATGCCTTGTTTCAGTTTTACGTCGCGGACGGAAAACTCTCCTGCCAGCTTTATCAGCGAAGCGCAGACATCTTCCTCGGCGTGCCATTCAATATCGCTTCTTATGCGTTGCTTACCATGATGTTTGCGCAAGCGACAGGACTACAACCAGGGCATTTTGTGCACACGTTTGGCGATGCGCACATCTATCTCAATCACCTCGATCAAGTAAACGAACAACTAAGCCGGGAACCACGCAACTTACCAATCATGCGACTAAATCCGCAGGTGAAGGATATTTTCGCCTTCCGTTTTGAGGACTTCACGCTCGAAGGCTACGATCCGCACCCGCTGATCAAGGCCCCCATCGCCGTATGAAACTTTCAAT
>DATLHW010000494.1:0-8504 GCA_035539675.1 Burkholderiales bacterium
AGCAGCACGGCCCGCGCCGAAAAGATCCAGCTCCCAGCCGACCTGCAGGCCCGCCGAGGATACGGTGCCAATTGGCTGTGCACCCAGGTCTGCTCGCTCCCGGCTTGAGCTGATGCTCGCATCCAACGAGGGCATCAAGGCAGCCCTCTGCGCAACCCGCGCGGCTCGTGCATCGGCGATACGCGCGGATGCCTGCGCCACCGTCGGACTAACTTGTTGTCCGGCCTCGATGAGGCGCAGCATCAGCGGATCGTCGAACTGGGCCCACCATTGGCTCAGGTCCACGAGGCGCCCGCCGTGGGGCAACGGAGCCTGCCATTGCGCGGCGACAGGCGCCGTGGCGCTGCCCGGCATGGGTGCGGACATGGTCGATGCACAGCCAGCGAGCAGCAAGGCGGCCGCGATTCCGAGCCAGGTCGCAAGCAACTGCGGCTTGTTGCGACCAGGAAGCGCCTTTACATTTGCCGCACGGCGCCGGCGGGGCATGAAAGTGATGGGAATGGATTCGGTGGATGGAAGCATGCGGCGCCCTTGTCTCTAACATGAACATGATAGGATTCTCAGGCAATGCGTCTTTCCGAATACTTACTAGTGGTCTGCTTCGCAAATAATCGAACCAAGAAGCGGATGGATTTTTTCGCAGGGCAAGGCGCGAGGAGGCGTCATAGCTGACACTATGGCAACGACGAGCAACGCCGCCATGCGGAAAAAGACGCCGTTTATTGGTTCGATTATTTTCGAAGCAGACCACTAGCGGACGTGACGATCAACGGCTTTTCCGTAAGTGTCCAGTAAGAAGGCGGGTGCGACGATGGGGCTCCTTCAAAACCACAAGAGAAACCCACATGCCACTACCGCACCAGCCTGTCTTGATCTCCCATGGTTCCGCCTTGCGTATGGCGGCCGTTTCAGCGCTTGTTGTTGGGCTATGCGCATCGGCGGTGACGGCCGTGGCCGCGGAACCGACCGATGTCGGGCCGCCATCCACGTCTTGGTCGCTGGGTCTCGGTGGAATGAGCAGGCAGAAGCCTTACGCCGGCATTGATCGGGAAAACAAAGCAATACCATTGCTTCAGTTAGAGAATAAGTACGTTCACATATTTGGCCCTGTGATCGAACTCAAGCTGCCGAGTCTCGATATCAGCGATTCTCAAAAACTTAACTTCAGTATCGTCGGCAAGTACGATGGAAGCGGCCACGAGGCCGATGACGCCCCGATCCTCGATGGCATGAGCAAGCGCAAGGGCGGCTTCTGGGCGGGCGCCAAAATGGAATGGAGCAGCGACCTGGTTGATGTCAGCGCCGAATGGCTTGCGGACGCGTCAGGCAACAGCAAAGGCCAACGTTTCAATCTCGGCCTGGAGAGGACGTGGCGGTTTGGCAGGCACATGATGCTCACCCCGCGCGTGGGGGCGAGCTGGCAAGACAAGAAGTACGTCGACTACTACTTCGGCGTTCGCGACGACGAGGCTCGTATCGACCGTCCAGCCTATGAAGGAAAGTCCGGCGTCAACGCCGAGGTGGGCGCGCGTGGAATCTATATGTTCGATAAACGGCATTCCGTGCTCCTGGATGTCGAAGTATCGAGCTTGCCGAAGGAAATCAAGGACAGTCCGCTGGTGGATCGTTCGACTGAAAATCGTGTGTTTTTTGGATACCTCTATCGCTTCCGATGAGCCGAATACTCCTGATCGAGGACCATGACCGACTTGCCCAGCTGATGTGCAAAGGGTTGGCGGCCGCCGGAATAGCCGCCGATGTGACCGACCGCATCGACGCCGCATGGGTTGCCGTTCAGCAAATGGCCTACCAGGCATTGATCCTCGATCGGGGGTTGCCGGATGGGGATGGGCTCGTCTTGCTACAGAAGTTGCGCAACGCCGGTCTTGGCGTGCCTTGTCTCGTGTTGACGGCGCGCGATGCGCTACATGACCGCGTAGAGGGACTTGAAGCCGGAGCCGACGACTACCTCCCCAAGCCGTTCGCCATGGACGAGATGGTGGCGCGTGTCCGGGCATTGCTGCGCCGTCCCGTGGAGTTCCGCCCGCTTGATCCCAATCACGGCGATCTGACGTTGCGTCCCGACGCCGGCGTTCTGTGCTGCGGAGACGAAAGCGTCACCCTTGCCCCGGCGGAGATGCACATCATGCTGCTGCTTTTACGCAAGCATGAGGAGGTCGTACGTCGCAACGCGCTGGAGGCGGCGGCATGGGGGCTGAGCGAGGCGGTCACGCCGAACGCCCTGGATGTGGCGCTTCACCGTATTCGGCGCAAGTTGCTCGCCATCAGTTCGCGCCAGAGGATCGTCAACGTGAGAGGTCTCGGTTATGCGCTTCGTGAAGACGACTTGGCTGAATAGCCTCAGCGTAAAAATGTTGCTTGCGTACGTCGCTGGCGCGGCGCTAAGCATCGTTTTGATCGCGCTGGTCGTCGTTGCGGTCGGGGCTTCGCAAGGCGACATCTTGTCCGGGGCGGACGTGGCCGAAACCACGCGGGATATGGCGGGAGAACTCCGGTTCAACAGCGAGGGTGTACCAGTCGGATTCGATACTGACGAGTTCGACCCCGACTTCGAATGGATATTCGAAAGCATGAAACAGGAGACCGCATACCGCGTGCTGGATGCATCCGGGATCGCTGTCCTGTCCTCCGCTGCCGGAGAGGCTTTTTGGCCCACGAGTGGCGCGGCTCGCCGACTCCAGCGTGGGCGCTTCGAGTTCGAGCGAGAGGGTGTCGCGATGCATGGCGCCACCGAAGCTGTCGAACACAACGGGAAAATCTGGTATTTGCAATTCGCGGCCAGCACAAGGTTCTTGCATCTCGTATACCGCGCGTTCTCGTTGCCGTTCATGGGGGCTGGAATCACCTTGTTCAGTCTAGTCCTGCTCTTCGTCTTCGGCGCGTGCGCCTATGCAATGCTGAGGTACACACTCAAGCCGCTGAGAGAGCTATCGGATTCCGCCGCCGCAATTTCTCCGCGCTCTCTCCACGCCCGCCTGCAGACTAATGCAGTACCGACTGAGATTGCGCCTCTGGTGGACAGCTTCAACCGGGTGCTTGAGCGGCTGGAACAGGGATACCGCATCCAGCAGGAATTCCTCTCGACAGCGGCGCACGAGTTGAAGACGCCGCTCGCGTTGATCCGCGCACAGATCGAATTGATCGAGGATGGCCATGACCGCAGTTCATTGTTGAACGATGTTAAACACATGACGCGCCAGGTACAGCAACTATTGCTCCTGGCCGAAGCAAGCGAGGTACAGAACTACAGTTTCACTGTTGTCGACGTGCAAGAAGTGGCGCAAGAAGCCGCCAACTATCTGCAACGCATGGCGGATGCGGCGGATGTGAACGTAGTAACGCCCGACAATGCCTCTGGGGTGCAATGGCTCGCCGATCGGGGCGCCCTCTTTACTTTGTTTAAGAATATGCTGGAGAACGCCATCCAGCATGCTCCCCCAGGCACGGAGGTGCGAGTAGAGGTCAACACTGCGGCGGTTTCGGTACGCGATTGGGGGCCGGGAGTGAATCAGGAGCAGCTGTCGCAGATATTTTCACGCTTCTGGCGTGGCGCTCATCGGCGTGATCACGGTGCGGGCCTTGGCTTGACCATTTGCCAAGAAATTGCGCTCGCGCATGGATGGACGCTGTCTGCGCACAGGGCGAATCCAGGCTTGCGACTCTGCTTGTCGCCGCCAACCACCGAACAGCGAAAGCAACTTGCATGATCACATGCCGCATGCCGTCGATGTAGACTGCGACGCGATTGACGATGATGAGATCGGACACAATGTCACGGAGATGCAGCAGCAGCGTTGTCAGCGCCCATCAAGGATAGGGAACCTCTGATTAATACGAATCTCAATTAAATTTTGAACTTGTAGGGGCAACCGCTCTTCGTGGCGTCATCATTCCCGGATTACGCTATCGCTAATCCGTGCTACTCCTGGTTCGGAAATAATTTGGAACCGTATAAGTTACTGCGCGGGCCGAAAATGAACCTCCGGTACTCAATGTCCTTGCAGGACGCGTTTGCGTTTACAAACGCAAACCGCTTTGCAGGCGGGAAGCATGCTTCCCGAAACCCGTGGTTCCTCGGTCCATTTTTGGCCTGCTGGCGACACTTAATCAGAGGTTCCTTAGATTAAAACTTCTGACTTTGCATAAAGTCATCGAATCCGGCCTCGGCAAAGCGGAACCACAACACCTGATCGTTGCGGAACTTCACCCAATCCTCGTACACCTTTTTCCAATTCGGATTTTTGCTCGATAGTTCCCCATACACGTCGTGAGAGGCCTTGAATGCGGCTTCCAGAACATCCTTTGGAAAACGATGCAACTTAGTACCGGAACCAACCAATTTCTTCAAAGCGGCCGGGTTGCGCGCGTCATACTTGGCTTGCATCTCGACATGCGCGAAACCAGCCGCCGCTTCCACGACAGCCTTATAGTCGGCAGGCAAGCTGTCCCAGGCTTTGTTATTGATGTATAGCGACAACTGGGCGCCGCCTTCCCACCATCCAGGATAATAGTAGTTCGGCGCGATTTTATTAAAGCCCAGTTTCTCGTCATCGTACGGGCCTACCCATTCCGTGGCGTCGATGGAGCCTTTTTCCAGCGCGGAGTAAACATCGCCGCCGGGGATGTTTTGAGGAACCGCGCCAATGCGCTCCAGCACCCTACCCCCAAAACCGCCAACACGGATCTTCATTCCCTTCATGTCGGCAAGAGAACTGATTGGCTTGCGATACCAGCCGCCCATTTGCGCGCCGGTGTTGCCCATCGGGAAGTTAACGATGTTGAAGTTCTTGTAGAAGTCGCGCAGAAGCTTCAGGCCGTTGCCTCCGTACATCCAGGCGCTCATCTGGCGCGAATTCAGCCCGAACGGCACCGCGCAATCGAATGCGAAGGTTTCGTCCTTACCGAAGAAATAATAAGGGGCGGTATGAGCCGCTTCGATTGAGCCGCCTTGGACGCCATTGACCACTTCGAATGGCGGGATGATTTCATTCGCCGCGTGTACGGTAATTTGGAATTTTCCGCCCGTGCCGGCCGACACCAATTTGGCGAAAGTCTCCGCCGCCCCAAAAATGATGTCTGTCGTTTTCGGAAAGCTGGACGCAAGCCGCCAGCGAATCGCCGGTGTCTGCGCCTGAACATACGGCGCCGCTAGCACAGCTGCGCCCGCGACCCCAGCGCCGGCATTCTTCAAAAAGGAACGTCTCTCCACTTTTTTCTCCTATTCATCAACAATATGCGAAAAATCACAAAAAATGCGCGGTTAGTATAGACCGTTTGGCGGAATCGATTCGCCCAATGGAGGGAATCCAGCAACAACCGCTTACGGTTGTAATTCCGCCGTTTGTCGTGCTGGGTTAACGATTTCTAAAATCTCTATTGGCGAGGCGCGCAGGTGTGATATAAGTCACATTACGTAAGTAGCCGTTCGATAGCTCGCTAGGTTTCGACATGCAACATTCGAACGGCAACCGAGGAAAGCTGAAAAAGGCAAACCCATCGAAAGGTGGGGACGCAAAATTTCCGGTCTAAAGGGTGTGAAGCCCTACGACAGCGGGATTACCAGAGAGTTGGTTCACGGTGTAAGGGGGATTCGCAGTCCCCATCTCTCTCCCTCTGTCCGCACGCCGGAAGTTCCACTTCTTTCAGTAACGTTCTCTGAACGTGGCGACGCCAAAAAACCATGCGGCGATCGCAGCCTCGATTTAGCTCCTTAACGGGGAGCGTGTATCAAGGGAGACGTGGAGTCATGACTAATAACACAGCGCAAAAAAACGTAATTTCGATGACCGACTACCAAAAGTCGGCAAAATCTTTTACTCAGACAGAAGCCTCCAATGTCTTGGAGGACTGCCGGGACTTGGCTCTTGGGCGTTTGACTCATACGCTCGCCGCGATGCTGGACAAAATCGATGAAGACCTGAGCGAGTTGGCCGAAAAGGCCCTTGGCGTCGACGAACAAAACGCTTACCGAAGCGCTCGTCGCGAGGCCCAGTTCAAACGGAGCGCCATCGAGGCCACATTCAAGAAGCAATTCAATTCCCTGTTCGGAGAAAAAGCCAATCGCAAGAACGAGCCGAAACCGGCCGCCGATCCCTACGCCTCGTTCGGGCTGGAACTTTCGCTGGTGGACGAAAAAGAAGTTGAAGAAAACATCGCGATATCGAACATGGCCAATGCGTTGCAAGACAACTGCGAAGGCGAACTGCAAGCGCTGGCGGCAAGAATCGGCTTTTTGCTGAATTCCCCCGATCTCGATTTAAAAGCTAACCCGGTCAGCCCCGAAGTTATCCTCAATACTTTCAAAGCGGCTTGTCAGCAAATCGAAGTGGGCTTCACCGTGAAGCTCGCCATCATGCGACTCTTTGACAGCTATGTCGCCAAAGACCTGCCAGCCATTTACAAGGAAATGAACAGTCGCCTGGTTTCCCGGGAGATTCTTCCCGACATCCGGCCTGGTTATCGCGGCAAACCTCGTCCTGGAAGCGCATCCCGCCCTAGCGCAAATCAAACGAACGGTGATGCTGGCGGCGCGGCGAGGACCGCCGAGAGTTCCAATGAAATCTTCACGCTCCTCCAACAATTACTGACGAAAAGCGCCGATCCGCTCGCTCCAACCGGTCCGGCTCAAGGGGGTATGAGCTATGGCGGCATAGCGCAGAATCTCATGTCTTCGGGAAACATATCCAGCGGAAACCCCGCAGGTCCGTTATCGGTCGGATTTCTTGATTCTCTCAACCGCCTTCAGCACGGCGACGCCGGCCTGATGTCCACCGTGCTTGGAGAGTTGAGCGGCGAGGCGTTCGCGCAAGGCACCGCGAACCTGTTGCATGAGATCAGAAACAGTGCGCTAGCATCAGGCGTCGGACAATTCGACGCCATCACAATCGACATCGTGGCGATGCTGTTCGACTATATTTTCAACGATCCGAAAGTGCCCGAGGGCATGAAGGGTCTGCTTGGACGCCTGCAAATTCCAGTGCTGAAGGTCGCCATGATCGACAAGGGATTCTTCTCTTCCAAGTCGCATCCCACCCGAAAATTGCTTGATACGCTTGCGAGTGCGGCAGCAAGCCGGGGCGACAAACTATCTGAAAATGATCCGCTATACCGAGAGACCGAGCGCATCGCGCAGAAGGTGCTTTCCGAGTTTGACTCGGACGTTTCGATTTTCTCGCAATTGTTAGCCGAGTTGGATGCGTTTCTGGCGAACGAAAATCTAAAAAATGAGGAGACGGTCGAACGCTCCGCGAAAATTTTGCTCGACCGCGAGCGCCTTGAAATCGCCCGTGTCGTGGCCGATGAAGAAGTCGGGCAGCGTGTCGAAGGAACACCAACGATCACTGTTGTACGCAACTTCCTAAGCCACTACTGGGTGCACGCGCTAACCAATGCGCATGCGATTGGCGGAGAGGATGGCGAAGCGTGGAAAGACGCGGTGAAAGCTATGGACGAGTTGCTGTGGAGCGTCAAACCGAAAATGACCGCCGAGGACCGAAAGTATCTCGTCACTCGCCTACCCGCTTTACTCAAACGGCTACATGCGGGAATGGCCTCGATATCGATGGATGCAGTGGAGCAAAAGCAATTCTTCGCCGATTTGGTCGCTTGCCACACCCGCGCAGTCAAGGCAGGTCTTGGAGGAGACAGCGCGCTACCCGAGTCTAAACCCGAATTGGCCTGGACCGTGGCGGAGGAACACAAAACTGAGGACAACGCGAACGCCACGATTCTGGATGCCGTCAACGAAGCAAACGTCGAATCCGCATTGATCAGAAAAAGTCTTGCCGAGGGAGATGTTCAAATCGAAGAAGTGAGTCTCGCCAACGAGGGAAGAACAAAGCTTCTGGGCGCGGATGACCATCAACTCGCGGAAATCATGGCGAAACTGAAGCGCGGCGCGTGGGTGGACTTCAAACAGCCGGAAGGAAATTTTCTCCGTTACAAACTATCCTGGGTGAGCCCGCTGAAAAAAGTTTACCTGTTCACCAACATCAGTAACCAGAAAGCCATGTCCATCACGCCTCAAGCGATGGAAACGCAGATTCTGGAAGGCGCGGCCGTGATTCTCGAAGACACCCCGCTGATGGATCGCGCGGTGGAGAATATGTTGGAGAGTTTGCAGAAGTAGCTGCGAACAACGATTAGGATCTGGTCAGGAATAACTTCCCGATTTGGACAAGTCTGGCGGGATGCGATGCGAGACGCCCGGAGCGCGGTTTGGCTATTCCAAATAAGCGACGGGTAACGAAGCAGCGCGCCCGTCAGACGCCGGACAAATCGGGAAGTTATTCCTGACCAGAGGCCCTTTCCCAGCCCAAATGCAACACAGACCGAATTGTATTATTAACTGACCTTACGCAGCCGTTTGCCATCGTTGAAGCTCGGCGAAAGCGGTTCGCGATGCGTTGATGAGAAGCTTAAGCCGCAAGGCGAAGGGATTCATCTTGTTTTTGATGCTCAGGCATTCGAGCTTGAAGGTTGCG
>DATLHW010000495.1:0-32962 GCA_035539675.1 Burkholderiales bacterium
TACTGGCAATCGATGAAACTGATCATTCTGCCGCAGGCTTTTCGCAACATGCTGCCGGTGCTGCTGACGCAAACCATTGTGCTGTTTCAAGACGTTTCGTTGGTCTCGTTGCTGAACGTCACCGACTTTGTGGGAGCGGCAGTGAAAATCGCGCAACGGGATAGCCGTGTCGTGGAAATGTATCTCTTTGTCGCGATCGTCTACTTCCTGCTTTGTTTCTCACTTTCAACGCTCGTGAAGCACCTACAAAAACGTATCGCGATCATTCGCTAGGACAAAAAATGATTGAACTAAGCAAAGTGAATAAATGGTATGGCAGCTTCCAAGTCCTGACCGATTGCACGACCAGCGTGAAGAAAGGCGAAGTCGTCGTCGTATGCGGCCCTTCCGGCTCCGGCAAGTCCACGCTGATCAAATGCGTCAATGCGCTGGAGCCTTTTCAGCAAGGGACCATCACCCTCGATGGTGTTTCCGTTGGCGATCCCAAGACCGACCTGCCTAAGCTTCGAGCGCGCGTCGGCATGGTGTTTCAGCACTTCGAGTTATTCCCACATTTGTCGATCACGGAAAATCTGACGCTTGCGCAAATCAAGGTGCTAGGCCGGAGCAAGGAAGAAGCCATCGACAAAGGACTCAAACTTCTCGACCGCGTCGGCTTGAAAGCACACGCCGCCAAATTTCCCGGTCAACTCTCCGGCGGCCAACAGCAACGCGTCGCGATTGCCCGGGCGCTGGCCATGGACCCCATCGCCATGTTGTTTGACGAACCCACCTCCGCGCTCGATCCTGAGATGATCAACGAGGTGCTGGATGTGATGGTGCAGTTAGCCAAGGAAGGCATGACCATGATGGTGGTGACCCATGAGATGGGCTTCGCCCGTAAAGTGGCGCACCGAGTCATTTTCATGGATAAGGGCGCGATTGTTGAGGATGATCCGAAAGAAGAGTTTTTCGGTAGTCCTCGTTCGGATAGGGCGCAGCAGTTTCTCGCGAAAATACTGCATCACTAGCGAATCGCTTAGTTTCAACCGCGCGCTTCCAGCGTTCCATAAAAATCGCCACGGCGCGCGGCGGCAACTCAACAACAATTTAAACGAGAAGGTCTCCTGTTGTTTTTTCCCTTCAGAGCTCAGATCACGCTCTTCCGTCTTCCCTGGTTAACGATTCTGGTGTCCCTCCTTTGCGTTGCGGTATACGTGGCGCAGCATTTCAATCATCGGACGCTGGAAGCCGGCGCGTGGCGCTTTTGCGAGGAACAGAACGACCGCGCATTTCTGGCGGCATTGAAGAAATTGACGCAATCCGCCGAAGCTGGCGCCTGCGTCGACTTAATGCTGATGCTTCATCATCACGACAATACAAAGGCGGAAATCGCGCGGGTCATTCAATTGATCCCCGGCTCTGAACAACAAAAGGCTTTTCACGAACAAGCCGTGCGCGAATCCTATGAGGCTTATCGCAGCGCAGTTCCCACCAGCCTGACCAAGCGATTCTGGTATCCGCCGGAATCATGGAACGTTTTCCGAATGCTCTCCGCCTCGGTCGCGCATGGCGGCGCGGGGCATCTGATTGGCAACCTTATTTTCTTCTTTGCTTTCGCCGCGGCAGTGGAAATGCTGCTCGGGCCCATCTTGTATCTTGGCGTATTGATCGCGCTAGCGCTCGGCACGCACACGGTTTACTCGCTAGCGATGCTCGGCCAGTCGGATGCGCCGCCAACGTTGGGGCTTTCCGGCGTGGTGATGGGAATCATCGCGCTATTTACTTATTTCCTCCCTACGGCGCGAATCCGCTGCTTTTTGTGGTTGATCATTTTCTTTCGCCGCTTCAGCCTACCCGCATGGCTATTGGCGTTGTGGTATATCGGTTGGGACGTTTACTCCCAAGCCACAGGCAGCGGCGATCCCGGCGTTAACTTGGTCGCCCACCTTTCCGGCGTAGCGATCGGGTTATCGATTGGCGTCGCATTCTTTCGAGAGAAGCGACATTGGGCGCACGATCTCGTTGAGGAGTACTCCTAAGGCCCCTACGCACATGGAGTCTAAATCCGCTCAAAAATCTGTGCTCATCTGCATCCAACAAGTTGGTGGATGCAGAGTATTCGTCAACTTAACGCCCGCAACTCCCGCAACCCCACCGACAACATCGCCAAATCCACTTGCCCAACGTTTCTGAAATCCGTCAGCACTTCCCGCATGCGCGCAATCGGCGCGCTGTAATGCGCCTCCCACTGCGTTAGTAACGCCTCCACATCTTTACCTTCCGGCGAAAGCTTGAGCACCGCCGCAGCCAACGCCCGCTGTTGGCTGCCAAGGTCGTCGCGCAACGCCGCGCGAGCAAGCGCGTTCCAGTGCGTATCCATCGGCAGAAGGTTTATCTGGGCATGCAACCAACGTAGATCAAGCCGACCGATAAGCGCGAAGTAAACGGCGGCCACAAGCTCGACGCTACGGCCCGACTCCATCGAAGCCTCGACGATATCGAGAACGGAGTAGAGGCTATCGAGACTGGCGACCCGCGTCGCCAAGTCAGCAGGAACGCCAGCATCCACAAGCCCTTTCTCCGCCTCGCTTAAGGCCTTGAGATCGTCGGGAGATAACAGATGTTTGAGACGGGTGGATATGGCGGCGACGCCGGGCTGGAAGACTTGCAGCACATCAGCGATAGGATATTGTTCGCGCCGGCGGCGCAGAAACCACAATGCGGCTCGCGTCACCACCCGGCCAATACCCAGGAACATGCGCGACTGCACATCGGCGGCGACTTTGTTATCCAGGGCTTCGATGGCCTGCCATACGTCGTTCAGCCCAAAAACATCACGCACTAGAATGTAACCACGCACCACTTCCCATGCAGCGGCGCCGGTGTCTTCCTGTAACTGATTGAGGAACGTTGATCCGACGCGATTAATCATGCCGTTAACGATGACGGTGGCGATGATTTCTCGCCGGAGAGGATGCCGCGACATCGGCTCGGCATAGCGTTCGCGCAGGACCCGAGGAAAATATTCCGGCAAGGTCGATGAGATATAGCCGTCGTCCAACAGTTGAGAGGTAAGCAGTTCGTCATACAAAGCCATCTTGCTGTATGCGAGCAACACGGCGCTTTCCGGTCGCGTCAGTCCTTGCCCTTTCGTACGGCGCTCGGCGATCTCTTCTTCTGTCGGCAAATATTCAACGGCGCGATTCAGCCGACCAACTTTTTCCAAATGCTTCATCAACCGCGCCTGCGAACCGAGCAGCCGTTGCGCGTTCAGCGTCGTGACGCTAAGAGACTGGGTCTGATAATAGTTGTCCTGCAAGACAAGGCCGCCGACCTCGTCGGTCATCTCGGCAAGCAATTTATTGCGCTGCTTCTCGGTGAGCTCGCCATCGGCAACGATCGCGCCGAGCATGATCTTGATGTTGACTTCATGATCGGAGCAATCGACGCCCGCAGAGTTGTCGATGGCGTCGGTGTTAAGACGTCCGCCTTTAAGGGCGTATTCGATTCGCCCCAGTTGCGTGAAGCCGAGATTGCCGCCTTCCGCCACCACGCGGCAACGAAGATCACGACCATTGACTCGGATCGCATCGTTCGCCCTGTCCCCGACTTCCGCATTGGTCTGGCTCGCCGATTTCACGTAGCAGCCAATACCGCCGTTGTAGAGAAGGTCCACCGGCGCCTTGAGAATGGCGCGCATCAACTCCACCGGCGTCAATGCGTCTTCGCTGATCGCCAACGCCGATTTCACCTCGGGCGAAATCGCGATGGACTTGGCGCCGCGCGGGAATACGCCGCCGCCTTGCGATATCTTCGTGGCGTCGTAATCAGCCCAGGAAGATCGCGGTAACACGAAAAGCCGTTCGCGCTCAACGAAGCTAGCTGCTGTATCAGGATTTGGGTCGAGGAAAATATGGCGGTGATCGAAAGCAGCGACAAGACGGATATGCTTCGAGAGTAGCAGGCCATTGCCGAACACATCGCCCGACATGTCTCCAATGCCCACCGCCGTGAAGTCGGTAGTCTGCGTGTCGATGCCGATTTCACGGAAGTGACGCTTCACTGCCTCCCATGCGCCTTTCGCGGTAATGCCCATCTTCTTATGGTCGTATCCCACCGAACCGCCGGACGCGAACGCGTCGCCCAGCCAGAAGCCATATTCGGCGGACACAGCGTTGGCGATATCGGAGAACGACGCCGTGCCCTTGTCGGCCGCGACTACGAGATAAGGATCGTCCGGATCATGTCGAACGACATCTTTCGGCGGAACGACATTGCCGCCTACGAGGTTGTCAGTCAGGTCCAACAGACCGCGCAGGAAAGTCTGATAACAGGCGATGCCCTCCTTGAGAATGGCGTCGCGATCCCCGCCGACGGGGGACTGTTTGAGGACGAAGCCGCCTTTGGAGCCCACGGGCACGATGACCGAATTCTTCACCATCTGCGCCTTGACGAGTCCCAACACTTCCGTGCGGAAGTCCTCCATCCGATCCGACCAACGCAGCCCGCCACGCGCTACCTTGCCGCCGCGCAAATGGATACCTTCCACGCGAGGCGAGTAGACGAATATCTCAAACATCGGCTTGGGCTCGGGCAGCTCCGGCACCAACTGCGGATTCAGTTTGAAGGAGAGATAAGACTTGGGTTTTCCATCGGCGCCCTTCTGGTAGTAATTGGTGCGCAACGATGCTTTGATGACCGCGAGGAAACGACGCAGGATGCGATCCTCATCCAAGTTAGCGACTTTATCGAGCGCCGCTTTAATTTCCGCTTCCAATGCCGCAACACGCTGCTCGCGATCCTGCGTTTGCGCCGTATCGAAACGCGCTTTGAACAGCTCGATTAATTTGCGAGTGATCCCTGGATGAGCATCCAACGTCTGCTCGATATACGCCTGACTGAAGGTGAAGCCCGTCTGCTTCAAATACTTGCAATAGGCCCGGACGATAATGATTTCTCGCGCAGACAACTGGGCGCGCAGCACGAGACGATTGAAGTCGTCGTTCTCGATTTCGCCGCGCCAGACTTTGGCGAAGGCCTCTTCGAATATCTTCTTGATGGCCTCGACCTCAAGCCCTTGCACAGCATGGGTCATGCCAAAGTCATGAATGTAATACGGCGCCTTGCCTTCCGGCTCTATGGCGTAAGACCTCTCGTCTTGCACCTTCACGCCCATGCGCTCCAACATCGGAAGACTGCCGGAAAGGGGAACGGGTTCGCCAAGGCGGAATAGCCTCAGCCGCAAACTATCGGCCGAGGCTTCAAGCGGCCGATACAGTGATAAGCCGAGCGAATTCTCCGGCATTAATCCCTCCAGCACGGCGATGTCGTGTAACGCCATGCGTGGAGATACTTCTTCCCGGTAAGAAGCCGGGAATCCGTTCGCATAGGTCCGGCTGATACGATTGGCGGCCTCCTCGCCCATTTCGTCGATCAATGAGCGATGAAGATCGTCCTCCCAGCGCCGCATGGCGTGAATGATCTCCTGCTCGATCGCCCGGGGGTCAATCGTGGCGACCGCTGTCGGTTGCGTATGCACCAACATGAAAATCCGCGCCAACAACGATTCCGATAGATAAGGCGTGAACTCGACGCTCGTACCTTTGAACACGCGCTTGAGAATTTCTTGTAGCTTGACCCGCAACTCCGTGTTGTAACGATCGCGCGGCACATAGATCAAACAGGAATACGAACGTCCGAAAACGTCGCGGCGCACAAACACCCTTGTCCGCTGCCGGTCGCCGAGGTGCAGGATGCCGATGGCTGTGTCGAACAATTCCTGCTCGGTAATCTGGAATAACTCATCGCGCGGATAAGTCTCCAGCACTGTCATCAAATTCTTGCCCAAATGACTGCCGCGCGGAAATCCGGCGCGATTCATGACCTGGGAGATTTTCTGCCGCAGGATTGGAATGTCTTGCGGGGTCGCGTTATAAGCGGAAGAGGTATAAAGGCCGATAAAGCGGCGCTCGCCAATAACTTGTCCGTTTGCATCGAACCGCTTCACGCCAATGTAATCGAGATAGCCGGGCCGATGCACCGTGGCGCGTGAATTAGACTTGGTCAACACCAGCAGCTTGGGTTCACGAACCGCGCCGCGCAATTCGACGGGCAAATCGGTGAAGCTCGCGGACACGCCGCCCAGTTTCGGCTCGCGGAGGATTCCCAAACCCGAGCCGGGCACAATTTTCAGCACGTCCATGCCATCCTGCGTGGCGAGGTCATAATCGCGCGCGCCCAGGAAAGTGAAATGGTTGTCTTGCACCCAATGCAGAAACGCCTTGCCCTCCTCCACTTCCTCCTTGGGCAAAGCAGCAGGCGGGGACGCCAGATCGAGAACGATCTGCTTCGCTCTTTCCCCCATGGGCTTCCAGTCCTCCACGGCGGCGCGCACATCGGCCAACACGGCAAGAAGTCCATCGCTCAGCGCCTTAAGTTTGGCCGGGTCTGTTTGGCGATCGACTTCAACGTGAATCAGCGACTCCAGCGTACCGTCTTTCGTCGCCGGCGTAATTTGCTGTAAGGCGCCGTCCTTGTCTCGTTGTGTGGAAAACAGCGGATGAATAGTCAGATGCTGCGTGTATCCCTGGCGATTGACCTCCACGGTAATGGAATCCACCAGGAAGGGCATATCGTCGTTGACGATCTCGATCACCGTATGACTGGACTCCCAACCGTGCTCTTCCAGACGGGGGTTGTAAACGCGCAGCTTTGGGGCGCCGCTGACAAAGCGGCGCGCGAAGGATAAATGCGAAAGCGCCGCGCCATAGACATCAGCCGGCGCGCGCTCGGCCAAATCTTCGAGGTCAACCTGCTTGAAATACTCCTGGATAAAGAGTGTGGCCTCCTTGACCTGCGCCGCCGGTAACCGCTCGCTGGCAAGGGCCAAAACTTCGGAGAGGATGGAGGACTTTTGTTCTTTGAGAGCGTGAGGCATGTGACACACTCCTTATGGTTATCGAAGATGTCGCAAAAGCTTGCGCGGCTCAATATCGGACCACTCGCTACGCTGTTACAACATCCTCTTCTCGCACAGAAACGCGCTTTTTTCTTCAGAAATTGTTTGGCGATGGCGAAGAGTCGTCATCCGTAAATATCAAGATGGTATCCGGCCGGTGAGGCTGGACGCAAATTTAGAAGTTGTCTGAAAAGGGTAGCGAGCGAGCTGAAGATAAGGCAAAGAACAGAGGCGTACGGCTTACTAATGTTCAGTTTTCAAACGTAGGTCAGGTTGCGACAGCTACCTGACAAATCACCGCCTGCGTCAGGTAGCTGTCGCAACCTGACCTTTGGGATGTTCGAAGAACTGCGATACAAACTGACAGGCGGTAAGGGCGTACAAGCAGTGCGTTGAACATCTAAGACTCGATCTCGGGCCGCGCAGTAGGTTTCGAAAGAAGTTTACTTTGTTACGACCTCTTGGCGAACGCCAGCATGTAGCCGATTGGTTTATTCAGGAAGTCGGTTAATATCTCCGGCGGTACCGCTACGCTGTAATAAAATCCTTGCGCGCATGAACAATCGTGCTCCATCAGGAAGGAAGCTTGTCGCGAGGTTTCCACACCTTCCGCTATCCTTGGCATGGTACATCGCCGTGTAGGCGGCGCGCATCAAGGCGTCTACATCGGCGCCATTATCCGCGAGGTAACACCGTAGGATGGGTTGCGCTACCGCTCCACCCATCCTACGAATCTAACGTGACTGGCCGCTAATCGTCTGCTTACGAAATAATGGAACCTAAAATCGCGTCTTTTTTTGTTTTGTAAGGCGTGGCTGCTCACTTTATTTTTTCCTTCTTGACCTTCTGCCCTCCTTATCATCTTTATCATCTGCTCCTTTTCTTTTCGGGCCACTGGCGGCAGTACTCACATCTATACGTAAATCCGATAAATTAATCATCGATGTCGGGTTACTTCTATCTATCGATCCATTTGTCAGAATTTCGGAAATCCGAGTAAAAATGGCATTTTGTATCGGCGTCACAGAAGGAATACGGCTCCATATTCTTGCAATTGTTGTTTTCCTGTTATCTCTTTGTGCTTTTAAATCAGCATATGGTGAATCGCTTTCAAGCGTATCAAGCATCGCTTCATACAGAGGTTGAACTTCACGATTCAGATTAAGCCTGTTACCCGGCGAAATCCCTGCTTTTTCACATTCCTCCTTATAGACACCCACCATCTTATCGATCTCAGCAAGGTGCTCCTTATTCAATACTCGCTTTATTTCACCCCGCGTGATATCAAATCTGTACTTATGATCGAAATGCGTTTGAGCAAAATGATTTAAAGCAATTGCCGCCTTGGCGAACTGATTGTTCGTTGTGGACAACCACGATTGCATAGACGACAAAAAT
The DNA here is from genome assembly GCA_035539675.1 of Burkholderiales bacterium. GTDB lineage: Bacteria > Pseudomonadota > Gammaproteobacteria > Burkholderiales > DATLHW01 > DATLHW01. The sequence continues at coordinate 8,339 of DATLHW010000495.1, forward strand.
GCTTCTGGCGTTTGATTCAAAGAAAGCCGTTGAGCTTTTGCATGTTCAACAAATGACCTTGCTGCTTGCTGATATAAATCGTTTGTCCCATCACTTTCATATTTTCTTTTTCGAGTGCACAAATTTTGGTATGCCAACAATTCTCCACTCCATCGTCTTTGCAGCGCGTCCTCGCCTGAATGTCCGGCGCCGGAATTGCGGGGAGCAAATAGTCTACCGTCGGCAATCGCTTTATTAAGATCCTGAAAGAACGTTTTTTCGAATGGAATAAGTATCTGACCATTCGGTTTCAGGTTACCTAGTCCGACAATGGCCATTGCGGTTTCTGTAAAAAGCGGCCCACCGTTAATGCTAGTTTTAATTTCTACAGGCCCCAACAAAGCGGTTATCCGACTTTCATCCAGTTCATATTCGTTCGGGTTATCGCTCTTTGGCTTAATAGCCGTATTAGTGGCGCTTGAAGGAATTTCAGCGCCTATACTCGAGAATCCCACAGTGCTGCCGTGTTCATCCGTCCATTCAGCCAGCCAATTTTCAATGTCCTCCGCAGAATTGCCTTGTCTCCCTTGATCGACATAGTGAGCATTGAAATCCTCCTTATTCCGCATGACGCCACCGCCAATCCACCCAAGAATTTTTCCATTAAGTATGGTTCTCGCGTTACCTTCGCTGTCGGCCGCAGCAAAAAGACTTTTTTGCCTCGGCAAAAGCTTTCTTTCAAGGTCACACGCGTCTTTAAGGTCTTCGTCCGTCAACTCCCTGTCGTAAGAATAAGCAGCAGAAGGAGGAACCTTGTTATTTCTCATCGCCTCCAGATCGTCGTCTCCCGAGTCTAAAGCGCGGTCTAAAAATTCTTCTTTTTCTTCTTCGGATAAGGAAGGATCATCCATCGAGAGATGATGGAGAATCTTCTTCTTAAACTCAGGATGAAAGGCCAAGCTGACAAAATCTACAGCCTCCGTATCGCAAAAAATCGGATCTCCTTTTAAGGCGTAACAAGTATCTACTTCTTTTGTGTTGTACAAGCTTCGAAATATCAGTCGATACCTCACATCGGAGACAAGGTCGCCCACGTCGGATAGGGAAGAATTGGTGCTTTGCTCGTCGTCGTTCATATGTGCCCCCATGAAATCGGAAGTTTTTTTATCAGCGTGTTGTTAAATATTCTGGTGGTCGCTTATTTTGCCCACAGAAGTTTACTGTATACCCAAGCCCATTAAATCGTAAACAGGCTTTAAAGTCCTGCCAACTCCCGCACATGAACCTCCACGCTACGCCCGAGCGCATTCAGCGCATACCCACCTTCAAGCAACGAAACAATACGCCCGGGACAATACCGCTCCGCCACCGCCTTAATCTGCTGGGTGACCCAACGGTAATCCGCATCGACCAAATTAAGAAACGCCATATCGTCCTCGCGATGCGCGTCGAAACCGGCGGACACGAATAGGAACTCCGGCTGAAAGCGCTCCAGCGCGGGCAGCCAGTAATCCATCACCGCCGCGCGAAAATCGTCGCCGCTCGAACCGGCGGCGAGTGGCGCATTGATAATGTGATCGTTGCCGGAATTGGCGCCGCAGTAGGGATAGAACGGATGTTGAAACGTAGAGCACAACAGCACCCGCGGATCGTCATGAAAAATATCCTCGGTGCCGTTACCATGGTGAACATCGAAATCGACGATGGCCACTCGTGAAGCCCCATGAACCGCCATCGCATGCGCCGCGCCAACGGCGACGTTATTAAAGAAACAGAAACCCATGACACGATCATGGGTGGCGTGATGCCCTGGCGGACGAACGGCGCAAAACGCATTGTCCACTTCGCCTCGGGCAGTGAGATCCGTCGCCAGGACCGCAGCACCGGCCGCACGTCGGGCCGCAGTAAGCGAATAAGGATTCATGGATGTATCCGGGTCCGCCTGGGCATAGCCATCCAGCGGGGCCATGCTCTCGACGCGCGACACATGCGCTTCGCTATGCACCCGCGTCAGACAATGACGCTCAACAATAGGCGCATCGAAGCGCTGAAGATGCACGGCCAGCCCGGAGGCGATCATCCGGTCTTCGATCGCTGCAAGACGCTCCGGGCATTCGGGATGATACGAACCCATTTCATGACGCGCGCAGTCAGGATGGGTGATTAAAGCAGTCTGCAATTGGGCGCTCCTGAGAGGATTAGACTTCTTTCGAAAACGTAGCGAGCGGTCCGAGATCGAGCCGAGAAGCGCAGACGTACGAATAGTACGTTGAGCATCGCAGGCTTAGTATCGGGCTGCGCAGTAGGTTTCGAAAGAAGTCTATTGAAGGTATCGCACTCAAGGCATGGTCGATGGCAAGTCGCCTGTCCCGCTTTTGCGACACCCTCATGGTTGCAATAAGAGTATTCTATTCTCCGGGCTTACCCGCAGGAAGGCAGATAACAACCATGCTAGCTGATTGGAAGTCCAAAGCTCCCGCCGATCCCTTGGGCCATGTCATCGCCGCCGCCAGCCGAATCATTCTTGGCAAAGATCGGCAAATTCGTCTCGCCCTCGCCTGCATGTTGGCGCGGGGCCATTTGTTGATCGAGGATATTCCCGGCGTCGGTAAGACAACGCTGGCGCATGTGCTGGCGAAACTCCTGGGATTAGACTTCCAGCGCATTCAATTCACCAGCGATTTATTGCCGGCAGACATTATCGGCGGCGCGTTGTTCGACCGGGAAAATAATGTCTTCCACTTCCACCCCGGCCCCATTTTTTCGCAGCTGATTCTTGCCGACGAAATCAATCGAGCCTCTCCCAAAAGCCAAAGCGCCTTGCTCGAAGCCATGGAGGAGCGCCAAGTAACTGCGGAGGGGGAAACCCGGCCGCTGCCTGAGCCCTTCTTTGTTATAGCCACACAAAACCCGATTCATCAAATCGGCACGTTTCCATTGCCGGAATCGCAATTGGATCGTTTCTTATTGCGGATCGAACTCGGTTATCCCGACGCCAAGGCGGAACGCGAGTTGCTTCAGGGCATGGAACGACGCGACATGATCGCCGAACTGCAACCTGCGTTGACGGCGGCTGAGCTCAGCGCGCTACAGAAACAGGCTGCCAGCGTGCATGTATCCGATGCTTTGTTGGATTATGTCCAAGCGCTAATTCGGGCGACGCGCCAATCGGCGACTTATCTCGCAGGATTATCGCCGCGAGCGGGGTTGGCGCTATTGCACGCGTCAAGAGCTTGGGCATTCATCGCGGGACGCACCCATGTTGTGCCGGAGGACGTGCAGGCGGTGCTGGGCGCCGTTGTGAATCATCGATTGCGGGCGACACGGGAGCATGTGGCGTATGCGAGTGGGAATTTTGGCGCGGAGTTGATTAAGGCTGTGCCGATTCCATAGAAAAGCATGGGCCGCGGATGAACGCGGATTCACACCAATTTGTAGGAGCGAGCTTGCTCGCGATTGCGTCCGTGGCCATGCTGACAATCGCGAGCAAGCTCGCTCCTACAGGGGGGCAGTAAGTCCCCAAAAGATATAAAGAGCTATCCAGTTTTATCCTAAAAATCTGCGCTCATCTGCGTCCCATTATTATTTTATCCAACGAGTCGATTCATGAACCTTCAAGCGCGGATCGAAAATTTCATCTTCCGCTTGCCTTCCAAGGAACCCGCGCCAATTCGGCTGCATTGGCGTCGCATCTACATTCTTCCAACGCGGCATGGCTTCACCTTTGCATTAACCCTGCTTCTTCTCTTCATCGGCTCGATCAACTACACGTTGTCGCTGGGTTTTTTGATGACGTTCTTCCTCGCCGCATTAGGGGTCGTGGCGATCCTGCATACCTTTCGCAATCTGCAAGACCTGCGCATTCGATGGCGCGGACCCGAACCCATATTCGCGGGCGAAAGCGCGGTGTTCACGCTCCTCTTCGAAAGCGCCCATAAGTCCGGTCATTTCTCCATCGACACGATCAGCCAAGGGAAAAATCGACATGTAGTTGAGATGCCAACCGAAACCGGACAAGCGCAGATTCCAGTGCGCAGCGAGAAGCGCGGCATTTTACGACTGGGTCGAGTGATCGTGGAAACCCGTTATCCATTGGGGCTTTTTCGCGCCTGGGCAAGATTGTCTCCAGACGTCTTCTGCATCGTTTATCCAGTCCCGGCGAATGACAAGATCCCGTTGCCGCTTCCCGACGGCGACGCAGGTAACGGCAACGCCATTATCGCTGGCGATGAGGAGCTTCAATTTCTGCGCCCCTATCGCCTGGGAGATTCACCGCGACGGATCGCTTGGCATGCTTACGCGCGGGAACGGGGGCTGTTAACCAAACAGTTCGGCGCCGACGCGGGAGGCGAGATCTGGCTGGACCTTAATCAAGCGCCAGAGCGGGATTTGGAAGCGCGGCTTTCGCGGTTAACGCGATGGGTGCTCGATGCGGACGCCGCAGGCATTCCATATGGATTACGCTTACCCGGCGCGGAAGTTCCACCTGCGCATGGAGATGCGCATCGGCGGCAATGTTTGGAGCAATTGGCGCTTTTCGGAAATGTCATCACGGAGGCTCCAAATTAAAACCATGACGCCTCCCCCTGCCCTCAGGCGCAGCAGCGTTCTATGGCTACTCGCCGCCGTAGCCATGGTGCTGGCGCCGCACGTCTTGCGCCAACCCATCTCGATCACCATTTTCGTCGTCGTCATCTGGCTATGGCGTGGATGGCTTGCATGGCGCGGCCTTTCCCGTCCCCCAAAATTTCTGATCATCGGCTTGGCCGTCGCGGGTGTGGTTCTCACCTTCAAAATGTATGGAACGGTATTCGGGCGCGAAGCGGGCGTTGCGCTGCTACAGCTCATGCTCGTCATGAAGCTTCTGGAAATGCAGTCCCTGCGCGACGCGATCATCGCAGTGTTCCTCGGCTTCTTCGTCGTGCTAACCAATTTTCTGCATTCGCAAACGCTGCTGATGGGCGCGTACATGTTGGGCGTCATCTGGATTTTCGTGGTCACGCTGATTGCTTTGAACCGTCGCGACGAGCCATCGTTCGCCGCTCTGGGCAAACCGGCAGGCGCAATGCTGTTGCAAGCCGCGCCGCTCATGCTGGTGTTTTTCCTGCTCGTTCCTCGCGTGCAAGGGCCGCTATGGGGCATGCCAAAAGACAACAGTCTGGCGGTCTCTGGGCTGTCGGAGGAAATGTCGCCCGGCAGCATCGGCAATTTGGCGCTTTCGGACGCCATCGCCTTTCGCGCTGAATTCGACGGACCGATCCCCCCTGTGCGGGCGCTTTATTGGCGAGCGATCGTGATGGACGATTTCGATGGCCGCACATGGCGCGCCAACCGCCCGACCTTCCAATCTGCACGCACACGCATCCAGGGCGTCGGCGCTCCCATCGGCTATCACGTCACGCTGGAGCCGCATAATCGGCGATGGATGTTCGCACTGGATTTGCCGAAAGACATTCCCGAGGGGACGCGGTTGGCGGACAACTATCAACTGATGTCTTTCCGGCCTGTCACGGCGCGGATGCGTTACGAAATCAAATCGCATCTCAACTACCGCGCGGGCGTCGAATCGACAAACGACGATCTCGATAGCAGTTTGGAATTGCCGCCCGGCAATCCCCGCACCGTCGCGCTGGCGCAATTCCTCAAAGCGCAAAGCGCAACACCGCAAGACACAATTACTCGCGCCTTGGCCTATTTTCGCTCACAACGTTTCCTCTACACGCTCGAACCGCCCATCCTTGCCGGCGAGCAAGTGGATGAATTCGTCTTCGAATCCAAGTCGGGATTCTGTGAGCACTATGCCGGCGCATTTACTTTTCTGATGCGGGCGGCGGGTATTCCGGCCCGCGTCGTGACGGGTTATCAGGGTGGCGAAATAAACCCCATCGGTAACTATCTCATCGTCAGGCAGGCGGACGCGCATGCATGGAGCGAAGTGTGGCTGTCTGGCCGTGGTTGGGTGCGGATCGACCCCACCGCGGCGGTCTCTCCAACACGAGTGGACGAAGGCATACGCGCCGTGGTTCCAGCCACGGATTTCATACCGGGCTTGATAACGGCGGAGCAATTCAAGTGGCTGCGCTCCTTCCAACTTTCATGGGACGCGGTGAACAACCAGTGGAATCAGTGGGTGCTGGGCTACAACTTCGATCGGCAGAAACAGCTGCTCGCACGATTGGGACAAAAAGACGCAAGCTGGCAAGACCTCACGATTGCGCTGCTGATCGCGAGTGCAGTGGCAGTGCTTGCATTGTCCGGCTATCTTTTATTCCGCCATGCACGGCAACGCCGCGATCCCGTGGCGGCGGTGTATGAAAAATTTTGTGCGCGACTGGCGAAATTGGGAATTGCGCGAGCGCCCAGCGAAGGGCCGCTGGATTTGGCCTCCCGGGCAGCAACAGCATCGCCGGAATTAGCTTCCGCTATCCAAGAGATCACGACGCTCTATACGGGATTGCGCTACGGCATGCAGCAGGATGTGGAGACGCTGAAAAGCCTGAAACGCTTAGTCGGCGAATTTCCGAGAAAGGCCGGCAGCGTGAAGCGCGAATGATTGGATTTGCGTGTAGGAGCGAGCTTGCTCGCGATTGCTGACGTGGTATGGACACGCCGCATCGCGAGCAAGCTCGCTCCTACAATCAATTCATCAAGCGCAACTTCGACGGCGAGCTACACCAGGAAATCCCGCGTAACGCCCTTCCCGCGCACAATCCTGCGTAAGCAATTCAGCGCTTCGAGTTGAATCTGGCGAACGCGTTCCCGCGTGAGGCACATGCTTTCGGCAAGTTCCTCCAGCGTGCCCACTTCCGCGCCATTCAATCCGTAACGCCGCTCGATCACCCAGCGCTGCTTGTCGTTCAACTCCGAGAGCCACTGTTGCATGTGTTCGAGAACTTCCGATTGCTCCAGCATCTCATCCGGCGACAAGCTTCCCTCGTCGGGAATGGACTCGCCGATGGTGAGCATGGGATCGATATCCAGCGGCGCATCGAGAGACGCCATGCGCTCGTTCAGGTTCAGCACGCGGCGCACTTCCTCCACAGGCTTACCCAACATATGCGCGACGTCTTCCGCTGTTGGCTCCTTGGAGGTGCGAGCCTCCAGGAAACGCAACGCGCGCAGATAAACATTCAGTTCCTTGATGACGTGAACCGGCAATCGAATCGTGCGCGATTGATTCATGATGGCTCGCTCGATGTTCTGGCGTATCCACCACGTCGCGTACGTCGAAAAACGGAAACCCCGTTCGGGATCGAATTTTTCCAGCGCGTGGATCAGGCCCAGATTGCCTTCTTCGATCAGATCGAGAAGAGGCAGGCCACGGTTGATGTAATGCTTCGCTATGTTCACCACCAGCCGCAGATTGTGCTCAATCATGCGTTGGCGTGCTTCAAAGTCGCCGCTCTTTACACTCTGGGCCAGCTTTCTCTCCTCTACTGCGGAAAGAAGTTGTCGCTTGCCCAGCTCGTTCAAATAAATCTGTGTGGCGTCAGCTTGGAACTCACCGGCGAAACCATCGACGTCTCCATCGGCGGCTACTTCGGGCGCTTCATCTTCTTCAGCTACGTCAAACGGATCTTCGTGCTCTTCATCCCTTACATTAGTCATGAGGCTTTCTCTTCGGGAAGATACTTAAGAGGATCTACTGGTTTCCCGAAACGGCGAATTTCAAAATGAAGTTTCACCTGGTCGGTATCGCTATCCCCCATCTCCGCGATTTTTTGTCCTTTTTTTACTCGCTCGCCCTCTTTGACTAGTACATTATTATTATGTGCATACGCGCTTAAATACATCGAACTGTGTTGAATGATAACCAGCTTGCCGTATCCGCGCAAATTACTGCCTACATGTATTACCTTGCCGCCTGCGGCAGCGGCCACGAGTTGTCCCCGAGAACCAGTAATATCAATCCCTTTGGTGGATTCTGTAAATAAGACTTTCGGCTTACCCTTCGTTGGCCAGATCCATTGAACGCTGTCCTCCGACGGCGCAGCTGGTTTGGTTTCCGCTGACTTACTGTCAGCTTTTGCGTCAGGTTTAATATCAGGCGCGGGCTTGGATTGCGGCGCGGCCTTATCTACCCGAGGGTTCTGTAACGCCTCAAGCGCTTTGTCCGAATAGGTCAGCTTGACGGCTTTGGGCTCGGTCTTCAGAGCGCCGGCTGCTGGCTCGGATTTGATTGGCTGATCGCTCCGTTGATCCCCGCCGCCCAACGGCGTCACCACAATGCCGCTCCCAGCCGCCATAGGCGTCGCGACCGGAGCGCCTTCCGGCGCCGTCAATCGAAGCCGTTGACCAACTTCCAAGATATTGGCGTCTTCCATCCCATTCCATTGCGCCACTTCACGATAGTCCACGCCATGCTGAAAGGCGATGGAAAACAGCGTCTCGCCTTTTTGGACATCGTGAAAACCAACTGGGGCATTGGAGGCGGTCGGCCGCGCAGGAGCAGCCGACGTCGCCGCAGACATTGACGCTTGGGACGAACGCCCGGAGCCGACGCCTTTATCCACGACAGGCGCGGGACTGCCCGCGGCGCATCCGGCCAATACAGGAAGCAACAAAAAAGTCATGCAAAAAAATAACGTCCCCAAACTGATGCCTGCTCTTGAGCGCGCAACCAAATTGCACGCTAGATTTCTTCGCTCATGGTTCGTTACAACACCACGCATATAACTGTCAGTCATTTAGTTGTAGAGTGTTTTTGAACCAATGCTCAACTTTAATATTGGTTCACGTTATATTGGGCCAAGGTTACCTTGGCCTACGCGAATCACCAGAGGCGCATCCAACAGTCAATCGCCGCGAGAGGAAGCGCACGAATAGCATCCGAGCCGCAAAAATTGGATTTTTAAATGGCCCTCATCCGCATGCACTAGGCGGGTTGGACGAATGGACACGGATAAAATTCCGGATTCGTTACAAAAAACAGCGCCGGCTCGCGAAAATGAGGAAACCCGAATTTACTATCCCAGACCGGGCAATAACGGTACAAAACGAACCTGTTCGCATTTGACCTCGTTAAACCCCTTCGCCGTCCGTTCGATCAAATAAAGATATTGATCGGAAGAACCCACCGGCATAATCAGCCGGCCGCCAACCGCGAGCTGCTCCTTTAGCGCCGGCATAATACGCGTCGCCGCGGCGGCCATTAAAATGCCATCGAAGGGCCCGACTACGGGCAAGCCCAAACTTCCATCGGAATGCTTGAATTTCACGTTCGTGATTTTAAGCTCGCGCAAATGGGCGCGAGCTTTCTCCAATAGAGGCGCGATTCGTTCGATTGAATAAACCTCAGTGCATAACTTAGCCAAAACCGCTGCCTGATAGCCGCACCCCGTGCCGATTTCCAAAACTTTGTTGAGTTTGGGCTCGCCCGCGAGCATTAGTTCAGTCATTCGAGCAACGATGTAGGGACTGGAGATCGTTTGCCCAAACCCAATAGGCAAGGCCGTATCTTCGTAAGCGCGGCTCGCCAGCGCTTCATCGACGAAAATATGCCGAGGTATGCTGCCCATCACCTCCAGCACGACCTCGTCCTTAATCCCCTCCGCCCTTAATCGCTCCACCATGCGAGCGCGGGTGCGTTGCGAGGTCATGCCTATTCCGGACTGGCGAACATTCATGACTCGAACCAGTCCTTGAGCAAAGGCATCTGCTGATAGTGGGTAAGGTCAATCTGGAGCGGCGTAATCGACACCATGTCGGCCGCTATCGCATGGAAATCCGTTCCTTCCCCTGCATCCGCCGCCGACCCTGCGGCGCCTACCCAGTAAATCGTCTCGCCGCGAGGGTTGTTCGCCTTGATGATGGGCTCGGCCTTATGCCTTCTGCCCAGCCGGGTAATCCTGGAGCCGCGCAGTTCTTCATAGGGGATGTTGGGCACATTGACGTTCAGCAGACACGCCTGTGGAAATGGTGACGCCTGGTAACGCCGAACGATATCCGCAGCGATCCGGCCTGCTGTTTTCATGTGCTCGGCGCTGCTTTGAACCAGGGAAACGGCAATGGATGGAATACCAAGGAGGAACCCCTCGGTAGCTGCAGCGACGGTCCCCGAATAAATCGTGTCGTCCCCCATGTTCGCGCCGTGATTGATGCCTGAGATAACCATATCGGGCAGTTTATCCAGAAAACCCGTGACCGCCATATGGATGCAATCGGTTGGCGTCCCATTGACATAAAGAAATCCGTTAGGCGCCTGCCGCACGCTCAACGGGCGATCTAGCGTCAGTGAGTTGCTGGCCCCACTACGATCGCGCTCCGGCGCCACGACACTGATTTCAGCTAAAGGAGCGAGACTTTCAGCGAGGATGGCGAGACCGGGCGAGAAGTAACCATCATCGTTACTTAAAAGTATCCGCATCTTTTCTCGTTATCGAGGATTATGTTTTGGGCGCCCGTCTGTAGAAAATCGACCGGCTTCTTGGTTTCGATTCTAACATGAGAGTTCATGCGTGGGTTTCTGGGAAGCGTGTGCGCGAGACCGACATAGTCGCTTGCGCAACGTAGTCATTCTCCTTCAAGCTAACACCTTCGGAATCGGCCTATAACCGGAGACCTGATGGCGTCAACCGTTGAGTTACCCAAGCACGTCGAGGACGTTATCGCGACTTTCGTAGAGGCCGCGAAGGACGCGTTTCAGTCCAACCTCGTCGCGGTCGTACTGTATGGCTCCGCCGCGGAAGGCAGGCTGCGAGCGACTTCGGATGTCAATATGTTGTTGGTGCTGCGGCGCTTTGATCAGGACCAGGCCAATCACCTGGGAGAACCGATGCGCATCGCCCACGCCGCCGTGGAAATGAACGCGATGTTTCTCCTCGAAACCGAACTCTCGGCGGCCATGGACGCCTTCGCCGTGAAGTTCTCGGACATTCGCTCCCGCCATCGTACGCTTTACGGCGAAGATCCATTCGCCAATCTCGTCACCTCCCGCAACGCATTGATCGCCCGACTCAAGCAAGTGTCGCTCAACTTGCAGATACGGCTGCGCGAACGCTTCATTTTGACTGGCCAACATGAAGAGCAATTGGCCCTGGTCGTGGCGGACGCGACTGGACCCTTGCGATCCATCGCCGCTTCGCTGCTTCAACTGGAAGGGCATCCGGCGCTCGCGCCTAAAGAGGCGCTGGTGCACGTGGTCCAGCAGTTGGAGGATTCCGTCCTAAGCGAAGTCCTGCCGGAGATGTCGATGGCGCGTGAAGAGCGCCAATTAAAACCGGGCAAAGCGGCTACAACCTTGATGAGCATGCTGCGGCTGATTGCGTCGATACGCGGTCGTATCGACCAACTTCGCTAAAGCGTCGTTACGGACGAATTATCCTAGATTCCGCAGTTGAACGCGCCCGAGTGTGCGTTTTTGGGGCTGTTGGGCTAGGCGCGACGAGACGGCATGGCCATTCCATGCAACGAGGAGCAACAACGCCCGGCGGCCCCGAAAACGTGCAATCGGGTGTGTAGCGTGCTCACCCATTTGGTGAAGCGCAAAAGTACGAAAATGCTCGCCCGAACAATACGTTTCCATTGGCAATAAGCGGTCAACTGCGGAATCTAGGATTATGCCAAACCCATTCTTGCTCACCGGCTTCAACTTCCTATTATTTTATTTCGTCCTCGGCGTCCTCATTAACTGGGGATTGCGACATTGGCTTCAAAAAAAGGAAATGGAAGAATTCGTCCGCAAACCGCAAATGACCGATCCTTATCAGATCGCCTATTTACGCGGCGGCGACAGGGAGGCTTTGAGTATCGCCACTGTCGCCTTGATTGATCGGGGACTTCTAAAGGCGGAAGGCGAAGTTTTGCAGGCAAGGGATAACTTGGCCGTTGACCTGGTTAACCGCCCCATTGAAAAGGCTGTGCTTAAGCGCTACTCGCTTGCAGGAAACGCCGATGAAGTCTTCACTGACCCCGGCGCGCGTGCGGCCTGCAATGAGTATCGTAAAGAACTTATCAAACATCGAATGATCGCCGACTCCGTCCTCTATCGGCAGCGCCTTGCGCCTGCGTTGTTGGCGATTGCGGGTCTGTTGCTAGTGACCGTCATCAAAGTCCAAATCGCCTTTTCTCAAGGTCGCCACAACGTGATGTTCCTGATCATCCTGACGGTCATTTTCTGCATCGCCGTGTTTGTCGCTCTTGGCGCCCGGACCACTGGTCGAGGTAAGGCGATGCTTGAGGATTTGAAAACACTGTTCGCCCGGCTCCAGCAGCGGTCAAAGACCATTCAAAGCGGCGGGCAAACGAACGACGCAGTATTGCTAGCCGCCGTTTTTGGGATCAATACGCTACCAACCGCGAATTTTCCATTTATAAAAAACCTCTATCCGAGTAAATCCAGCGATTCGGGCGGCAGCAGCTGTGGCTCATCCTCGTCTTCCGATGGCGGTAGTTGCGGCGGAGGAGGATGCGGGGGCGGCTGTGGCGGTTGAAGATCGCGTAGGCATTGGCTGGCGCGGGATGCTAGCCGCGAGCGTATTCGCAAATCTCGATCGAATCGACCTCATTGAAATCATTGCCGACGATCATTTTGACGCATCGTCAAAAACGTTACGCGCGTTAAGAACTTTATCCGACCAAATCCCCATTACTCTCCATGGCGTAACGATGGGGTTGGCGTCAATGTTTCCCGTGGACATTAGACGAGCAGAAAACATGGCTCGACTTGTGAATACCCTGGAGCCCGAGTCATGGTCGGAACATCTGGCGTTCGTTCGAGCCGGCGGCGCTGAAATCGGCCACTTGGCCGCCCCGCCCCGCACTCGACAAAGCATGGACGCCACCGTCGCCAACATTGAGCAAGTCAGCAAAATTGTCGGGACGGTCCCGCAAATTGAGAACATCGCCACGCTGATATACCCGCCGGCGAGCATGCTCGATGAAGCAACTTGGGTCTCAGGCATCGTCGATGGCTCGGGTTGCAGACTATTGCTGGACCTCCACAATCTCCATGCAAATGCGCTTAATTTCGGAGACGCGCCCGAAGACCTGTTGCTTCGCTTTCCCCTGCACAAAGTTAGCATGATCCATATAAGCGGCGGTCAATGGGCGGCGGAACCTGGTGGCGACAGGCCACCTCGAATGCGACTTGTGGATGACCATCTGCATGATCCGCCGCCAATTGTGTATTCGCTTCTCACAATGGTCGCGGCACATGCAACGCAACCCTTGAGCGTAATTCTGGAGCGCGACGGCGATTACCCCCACTTTGGAGCGTTACTGAACCAACTGGACACCGCCCGTCTCGCCTTACAGCAGGGACGCGATATCGCCGCGCAAACATCGGAGGCGGCATGAGCTCTCGAGCATTGGAATGCTTTCTCGCCAAGTTATATACCGACCCAATAGCGTTGGAGCGTTTTTTCGCCGATATGGATGGAGAGGCGCGGAGGGCGGGGCTGAGCGAGGAGGAAATCGCTGCAGTGGGTCATATAGATCGTGCGGGTTTACGAATGGCGTCGGCGAGCTTCGCGCGAAAGCGCGAACGCTACGCGCCATCGCGACTGCATCTTGGTGAATTATTAATGCGACGCTGGTTTAAATAGTCTTGGAACGCGCACTACATCGTTGAAACAGCCCTCGTAAGGCGTAGGGTAGAACTGAAGGCGCCTTGCGACGCATTCCACCCTACGATTACAGCATGCCCTCCTATTTAGTCGCGCTTCCCAACGTAAACGTCTCACCGCCCTGGATAATCACGGTGTCTGGCCAAAAAGTGAATGAGAACGTTCCATCTGCGGCAGTAGAAAATCTTTGCATCTCCTTCCATGCCTCGGATACGGGATAGATGATCACAACGCGCGCCTGCGTTCCTGTTGGTATGGTCTTATCGTACTGAAAAGGATGCTCCATGATTGTGGCGCCTTTGGCGTCCTTGTAGACCACGTTCCCCTTCAGGGCAATAATCGGAGCCCCGCCCGTGTTCTTGAGATCGTACTCCAATTGAATAGCCGTTTGACCTGGGCTGATATCTTGGTGAGAAGGCAAAATCGTACGTTTTCCGAAAGAGACTACGAGCATTCCCGCCACTTTGTCTCGCAGATATTTACGTTCAGCATTCTCTTTATCGGCCCGCCGTTTTTCCTCTTCCAAGCGCGCTCTCTCCGCCGTGGCGGTAGCCGAATTAGCCTCCTGCCATACCTTCGCGTCTTGCAACGCTTCCCCGACCGTCTTGCCCGTCGCTGGATTAGGAATGCTTTGCTTTTTTAGCGACTCGCCATGAACAACAACATAGCTATTAAGCAGTATGAGCTCTTGCGGTCCGAGCTTCTTCAGAGTCTCGGCATGCTTCTCCATGTCGTCAGGCGGATTGGGGCCAAACTTAATGTCGTGGGGTTCTTTGGAGCAAGCGGAAAGGATGAGCGCCGCCAGGATTACAGCACAACGTTTCACCATGAATCTCTCCCTTGAGATGTTGTTGTAAGCGGCGCCTGCAGAATTCACCCTCCCCCTCACGAGGGGGCGCGGTCCCTCCTGGCGAACGCCATCCTCATGATAGATCAATAACGACCCAAAAGGTAAAAAGCAAACAGCTTTCTAAATGACGATAACATCGCGATCAATACGCATGCGGGATGTGTAGGCTGTCATAGGATCGGGCACGAAATAACTTCCCGATCCATAGCGCCGCCCTATTTAACGAGTGGCGGCGTCTCAAAGCTGTGGTAAGGCGCCGGCGTCGGTAACATCTGCCACTCCAGCGTATCCGCCCCCTCCCACGGTTTCTCCGGCGACCGCTCGCCGTGCTTTAGCGCTTTCAAAATAACGTAAACAAATAGAAGCTGGCTGGCGCCGTAACCGAATGCGCCTACCGATGAAATCAAATTGAAGTCCGCGAACTGCAATGGGTAATCCGCGATGCGCCTCGGCATTCCGGCAAGCCCCAAAAAGTGCTGTGGAAAAAAAGTGATATTGAAGAAGATCGCCGATAGCCAGAAATGCAGCTTGCCCAGTCGCTCGTCGTACATCTTTCCTGTCCACTTGGGAAACCAGAAATAGACCCCGGCCATTAAAGCGAATACGGACCCGGAAACCAGCACATAGTGAAAATGGGCGACAACGTAATAAGTGTTGTGCACATTAATATCCACCGGTGTAATGGCCAACACGACGCCGCTTAATCCGCCAATGACGAACAGGGAAATGAAACCGATCGCGAACAACATCGGCGTCTCGAAAGTAAGCGAACCTTTCCAAAGCGTGGCGATCCAGTTAAAGACCTTCACACCGGTTGGCACTGCGACAATCATCGTCGCATACATGAAAAACAAATTGCCCTGCGCCGGCATGCCGACGGCGAACATGTGATGCCCCCAAACGATAAAGGAAATAATCGCAATCGACACCATCGCGTAAACCATCGACGAGTAGCCAAACAGTGGTTTGCGCGCGAACGTGGGAACAATCTGGGAAATGATGCCGAACGCCGGCAAAATCATGATGTACACCTCCGGATGACCGAAGAACCAGAAGAGGTGCAAAAACATCATTGGATCGCCGCCGCCCGCAGCGTTGAAGAAGGACGTTCCGAAACGCCGGTCAGTCAGCAACATGGTTACCGTGCTGGCCAGCACCGGCATGACGGCAAGAAGCAAATACGCGGTAATCAGCCAGCCCCAGACAAATAGCGGCATTTTCATCAACGTCATGCCCGGCGCTCTCATGTTGAGAATCGTTGTGATGATATTGATGGAGCCCAGTATCGATGAGATGCCCATCAAATGAATTGCGAGGATGGTCATATCCATGCCCACGCCCTGCTGAACCGATAAGGGCGGATACAAGGTCCAACCGCTAGCGGCCGCGCCGTCGGGTGTAAAGAAAGCGCCGACAAGCAGCATCACCCCAGGAGGCAACAGCCAGAAGCTCAAGTTGTTCATACGTGCGAACGCCATATCGCTCGCGCCGATCATCATTGGAATCTGCCAATTGGCGAATCCCGTCAACGCAGGCATCACCACCCCGAAAATCATTACCAACCCATGTATGGTCACCAGCTCATTGTAAAAATACGGGTCCACGAATTGCAGCCCCGGCTGAAACAATTCGGCGCGAATTAACATCGCCAAGGCGCCTCCCACAAAGAACATCGCCAAGCTGAACCAGAGGTATAAATTGCCAATGTCCTTGTGGTTGGTCGTAGTGATGTAATGCCAAAGACCTCGACGATGATAATCGTGCGTTGTTGTAACCGTTGGCGCTTCAATGCTTGACATGGCAGGTCACTTTAATTCAATCAATCACGACTACAAATTGCTTGCGAAGCTCCTTGGACCAAACGAAGCGCTGCTCATCGCTAAGCAACCTTCCAACGGGAACGACTCGACCATGAGATCGCAACGCGAGCTCACAGCCGCCCCGCTTATCCGCGCGGCATATCATCTGGACCCAGGGAAGATTCCAATGAAACTGTTGAACACACTCCGCGCAACGAATTTCCACCAGCACATCAGCGCCGTTCACCACAAGCTGCTCGTAATCCCCGTCATGCGCGGCGATACGTCGAAAAGCCAACTGTATAAGCGCCACGTTAAGGAGTGAGAATAATAAAATTGGCCAAGCGCCCCATAAGGCGAAAATAAGCCCTACTGACAAAACGCTGGCGGCGATCAGTAATAAAAAGCGCCTTCTCTGCTCTGGAGTAAGCGATGAGTTGCGCACCCAACGATATTCAATACGATTCACAGGCTACCGACAATTAAAACGCTATCAAGAGCGGGCGATTCGCCACGTTGCCGCTATGTAGGCGCATAGTGCAAAAACCATACCGATCAGGGAATACTATTCCCACGCTTTCGACACGAACATTGATCCTCGCCCCATCAATCGCCATTGGAT
The DNA here is from genome assembly GCA_035539675.1 of Burkholderiales bacterium. Lineage (GTDB taxonomy): Bacteria > Pseudomonadota > Gammaproteobacteria > Burkholderiales > DATLHW01 > DATLHW01. Next base: position 25,154 of record DATLHW010000495.1, read on the forward strand.
TTATGTGTGGCGTAACGATCCGTTCGGCGCATTGATTGAAAATACGGCATGCAATATTTTCCGAGAGAGCAGTAAATTCATCCTCATTCCTTCTGGCGAGACCTTAAACACACACCAATCATCGTGGCATGTTGCTTGCTCAATTTTGCTTACGCTTTTTTATTAGAAGGACATTTATCATGACATCCCCTTTAGCACGAACCAGCGAACAAAAGCTGGTCGTCGACAAAGGTCATGGAATAGAAGCGCTCGGCCCTAGCGACTCGTCCGATACGGGAAGCGATGTGCTTGGGCGCCCCGGGAATGAAATACGAGTTACGGGAGGAGCGGGATTTTTGTAAGGCTCCATAACAACAAAATCACGACCCATGCAAGCAACTTTTCCGGGATAATCGGCGCCTTCTTCACAGCGCAAGATTCTCCTTATGGCTCTAAAAGCCACCATATACAAAGCCGATTTGCAAGTTTCCGATCTGGATCGCCACTATTATCAAAACCACGCACTTACAGTTGCGCGCCACCCCTCCGAAACCGAAGAACGCCTGATGGTGCGGCTCGCCGCCTTTGCCCACAACGCGCATCCCGCGTTGACATTCGCCAAGGGACTTAGCGATGTCGATGAGCCCGATCTCTGGCAACGCGATTTAACAGGCGCAATCGATCTCTGGATTGACGTCGGGCTGCCTGACGAGCGGCGTATCATCAAGGCGTCCGGGCGAGCTCGAAAAGTAATCGTCTACGCCTATGGGGGAAACGCCGCCACGCTCTGGTGGAATCAGACAACAGCGAAACTGGCGCGATTGAATAATGTGACGGTTATGAATATACCGATGGAAGCCAGCAAGGCGCTTGCCCTACTCGCACGGCGCAACATGCAATTGCAAGCATCCATTCAAGATAACGAAATAATGGTGACCTGCGAAGACGGCTTGGTGTCCGTAAGCCTTGAGAAATTAAAAGATTCGCAGTTTGCTTGAGCCCTTGATATGCACATCTACGTCGATGCGGACGCCTGTCCCACTGTAATAAAGGAAATCCTGTTTCGCGCTGCTGAGCGGGTTCAGGTTTCGATGACGCTGGTCGCCAATCGGCTGCTACGCGTTCCGCCGTCACCGTATATAAAAGCCTATCAAGTTCCGGGCGGATTCGATGTCGCCGACCATTGGATTGTGGAGCAACTACAACCGGATGATTTAGTCATCACGGCAGACATCCCACTTGCAGCTGAAGTTATCGCCAAAGGCGGCCATGCGCTGAACCCACGCGGCGAGCTTTATTCGAAGGACAACATTCAGCAGCATTTATCCATGCGAAATTTTATGGATCAACTGCGCAGCAGCGGCGTGGAAACGTCGGGCCCATCGTCATTCAATCAAGTTGATCGGCAAGCCTTCGCGAGCCAGTTGGATCGGTTGTTGGCGAAGGCTTGCCGCTAATCTTCAATAAGTCTTGTACGGCAAAAACTTCCCACTCATCACGATCTTCACCCGATCGCCTTTCGGGTCAGGAAGGCGCTGGAGATCCATTTCAAAATCAATGGCGCTCATGATGCCGTCGCCGAACTCTTCGTGTATCAGCGCTTTAAACGTCGTCCCGTAAACGCTGATCAGTTCGTAGAATCGGTAGATCAGCGGGTCCGTTGGCACGGACGTCGGTAACGATCCTTTGTAGGGAACCTCTTGCAGCAACGCCACGGCCTCATCGCTCAAATCGAGCATCTTGCCGACAGCTTCAGCTTGCGTCTTAGTCAGCGTCATCTGTCCGAGCAAAGCAGCCGTCGCCCATTCCTTACTTGCGCCAACGGCCTCTGCCAGTTGGCTCCACTTCAAGCCTTTCTTGATCCTAGCAATGACTATTTGTTCAGTGACGTCGTAACGATTCATGTTTCGTTCCTCATCTATTTAGGTGGATTTAAGACATACAATATTTTCAGGGCCGCTCAGGCTCATTTTTAGAAACGTTCATCCCAGTGTATTCAATGTCGTGGCGATAGGTTTGATAGGCGCCGGCGTATTCCATGGTCCTCGCCACATCGGATATCCAATCCTCCGCATAACCTGCCCGCCGCAGCAGATGGAAGCCGAGCTCCATTCCGGCCGAAATGCCTCCTGCCGTAACGATACGACCGCTATCCACGACTCGTGAGCGGCTAACGCGGCATGCTGGCGCGAGCTTGGCCAGACGATCGATTGGGACCATGCCAACGGAGGAGGCTTCGAGTCGGTCGGGCTCCTTGCGATTGGTCGCAGCGATACCATCCAAAAGCCCCATACGCGCATAGATCCAGGAACCGGTGCAAACGCTGGTGAGCAGGCAATCGGAAGGCAGGCTGGCAATGTAGGAAAACAAGCGCTGGTTATGCATTTCCTGCCGTGTGCCGAAGCCGCCGGGAATCAGAAATGCGTCCATTGCCGGCGCATCGTTAAATGCATAGTTGGGCAGCATGGTGAATCCCGCTTGGCCTTGCACGGGGCGCATAGCGTCCGAGATTAGAAACACATCGAGTTCAGGATCGTAACGGCGGGCGACAGAGAAGACGCCATATGGGGCCGCGAGGTCGATAATTTCGGCGTCTTTAAAAATATAGATGCCGAGACGAAATCCGGATTTGGCAGTTTGGCTCATGCAGAGGCGTCCTAGGGATGAATGCCACGATCCTATGCAAGCGAACGGTTTTGGCGTATCCCAGCCACTTCGAATCTTGCATCATGAGGGTTACTACACGTTGTAGTAACCCTACTACAACAGAGGCTTGATCAAGAGGAAATGCAACAAACCTGAGTCACTCGTCACTGCATCACGCATAACAACTGACGCTGCACCGCGTACAACGCCGTTTCCACATCATTGCGGGTATTCAGTTTCTCCATAATGCGAGCGCGATACGTACTTACCGTGTTCAAGCTCAACGATAACTCCTCGGCGATTTGCGTCAACGTTTTACCGGAGGCGATCTGACTGAACACCTGATATTCGCGAGGAGACAGCATCTCGTGAGGGGGCTTCTCCGACGCCTGTCGTAACGATGCGGCCAAGGATTCGGCTACCGCTGAGCTTACGTACATTCCCCCTTGCGCCACTTTACGAATGGCTCCAATCAATTGCGCGGAATCGGCGCCCTTGTTGAGATAACCGGCCGCCCCTAATCGCAAACACCTTAGCGCGTATTGCTTCTCTGGATATATTGAGATAATCAATACCGGCAATCGTGGAAATTCCTGATGCAACTGTTTCAACACATCAAGCCCGTCGCGACCCGGTAAGGCGATATCGAGCAAGACGACATCGACGGCGCCGCAGCGAACATTCTGTATGGCTTCGGGACCATCGGCGGCTTCACTGACGACAACCAAGTCGGACGAATCGGCCAGAATTTGCTTCAATCCCTCGCGGACAATCGCGTGGTCGTCACAAATCAGTAATCGGATCATTTTTAACATCCCCATCATTCCTCGGCCCTAATGGAAGCCACACATGCACTCGCGTACCGCCGGCGGCGGCCGGCCCGATTTCCAGCTTGCCGCCGAAATGTCGAGCGCGTTCGCTCATACCCAAAACGCCATGCGACTTTGGATGACGTAATTGCGCCAGCGTAATTCCGCGACCGTTGTCTCGCACCTTGATCGTCAACGCATCCTGATCGGCGGTAACATGGATCTCGATCGCCGTGGCGTTCGCATGCCGCGCCACGTTATTGAGGATTTCCTGAAAAATGCGATAGGCCGCTGTCGCCAATGGCGGAGATGGGATCGGCGTCGTGGAAGCAATGTCCAAATCCAGACGGCTACGCAGTCCAGTCGCCGCGATGAACTCCTGCTCATACCACTCCATCGCCGCCCAAAGACCCTGGTGATCGAGAATCGAGGGGCGCAGATCGTCGATGATGCGAGACAGATCCAGGACCGCTGTGTCGATCAACCGCCCCATCGTTATCGTCTTCTCGTAAAGCTTCGACTCATCTTCCAATCTGCGCTGCAACCAGTTCACATCCAATTTCAACTTCACCAGCACGCTTCCCAACTCGTCGTGAATCTCTCGGGCGATACGCGCACGCTCCGCCTCCCGTACGGTCTGCAAGTGCATCGACAACTGGCGAAAACGTTCATTGGAGCGCGCAATTGTCGCCAGCGCTTCCGTCAGTTCCAGCGTGCGCTCGGAAACGCGCTGCTCCAATTCTTCGCGAGCGCGACGCAGGAGCCCCTCCGCGCGCTTGCGCTCTGAAATATCGAGGAAGGTCACTACCGCGCCCGTTATCTGGCCTTGATCGAAGATGGGATAGGAGGAGTATTCGGCGTAAAAGTTGGTTCCATCCGCCCGCCACAACACATCACTATCGATACGGCACGGTTGGTTCTGTCGAAAAGCGTGGTAGATCGGGCACAGATCCACGGGATAGCATCCGCCATCGGCGTGGGAGTGATGTATCACCTTATGCATGTTTTGTCCCAGCAATTGCACAGGTTGATAGCCAAGCAATTCGGCGCCCGCACGATTGATGAACACACATTGGCCGTCAAGATTGACGCCGTAGATGCCTTCACCCGTTGAGTTGAGGAGCAACGCCAACTGATCTCGCCAGGACGGATGGGCAGCGAATTCGATAATGGAGGACTCAGCGGCCATTGGCTTTGAAAATAGTCTGGTAGTTGTACTGCTTCATAAAGCCGCTCCAAGAGCCCGTTCGAGATCTAAGAGCCTATTGCTGGGGCAATATAAAGCACTACTTGTGCCAGTGCGCGCGGCAGATCTTGCGGCATTTATAACGTCTCGATTCGAAGACTAATTTATGCGCCTAGCCAAAGATTCACGAATCACCAACGGAACACATATCAACCAATCTTGGGGCGAGGCAGGAGTCATCGCACCATTCTTATACAACGCGCAAGGTTGCTATAACAGCCAGAGGGGAATTAGCGCCACGCGCAGAAACGAGAGGGCGGACGCTGCGGTATTGCTATTGGCATTGAACAACGGCGAAGAACCTGATTACGCGATGACTCTGCATTTCCATCTCCGAACGATAGGACCGCGAGTGATCCTCATCCGTCCCGAAACGGCGTAGTCCATCAATCCTATAACCCAAATCTGTCGCGTAAGCTGTAATACCAAGCGCCCAATGCCGTGAATGGCGCGCGGAACAAACGCCCGCCGGGAAACGGCAGATGCGGCAGCTTTTCGAAGGCGTCAAAGCGGCTCGCTTGCCCTTGCAGCACCTCGGATAGCAATCGGCCAGCGAGGTGGGTGAAGGTGATCCCATGACCGGAACACCCTTGGGAATAGAAGATATTACTGTCGATGCGCCCCATTTGCGGCAGGCGGGAAAGCGTGAGCAGGAAGTTGCCGGTCCAGGCATAGTCGATGGCCACGTCCTTCAATTGCGGGAAGGTCTTTAGCATTTTGGGACGAATGATCGATTCGATGCGTGCGGGATCGCGAGCCCCATAAATCACCCCTCCCCCATAGAGAAGGCGTTTGTCCGCCGAGAGACGGAAATAATCGAGCAGGAAATTGCAGTCTTCCACGCAATAGTCGGACGGAATCAGTTCATCCGCGAGAGCCCCCAGCGGCTCAGTGGCGATCATCTGAGTCCCGCAAGGCATCGACTTGGATGCGAGTTCAGGAACGAGATTACCCAGGTACGCATTGCCAGCGACAATGACATATTTGGCGTTCACTTGCCCCTGCTTGGTGTAAAGGATCGGGTTCGCGCCTCTATCGATCCGAATGACGGCGGAGTTCTCATAAATCGTCCCGCCATGGGATTCGAAGGCGGCGGCTTCGCCAAGCGCAAGGTTCAACGGATGGAAATGACCGCCGCTTTTATCCACCAACGAGCCCACATAACGGTTGGTATCTACGATGTTGCGAGTTTCCGCGGCGCCTAGTAATTCAAGGTTGTTGTTTCCGTATTTTTCCCACAACGCCTTGTGGGATTCGAGATGTTTGAATTGTTTTTTTGTTATCGCCGCGAAAACGCCGCCATTCTTGAGATCGCATCGAATCCCGTATTTCGTCACCCGCTCCCGAATAATTTTTCCCCCTTCGAAAGCCATGGCTCCTAGCACCCTGGCGACCGCCGCGCCATGGCGCTTCTCGATCACATCGATATCGCGCGAGTAACTATGGACAATTTGTCCGCCATTACGGCCGGATGCGCCCCAGCCAACCTGCGCGGCTTCCAGAATAACGACCTTGAAACCGGACTCGGCCAAGTGCAGACCAGCGGATAAACCAGTGTAGCCCGCGCCGATAATGCAAACGTCGGCCATGACACCACCGTTCAATTCGGGGCGCTGCGGAGATGGATTTGCCGAGGCGGCGTAGTAGGAAGGTGCGTGGGGAATTCGCGACATGTTTTATCGTTCAGTGACAAAACCCACGGTGATGAACAAGGCCCCGACAAAAAAGCCCCGATTAACGGGGCTTTTTTGTCGGCGCTTTTAACTTCTTGAAACTAATCCTGGCGGAAAGGGTGAGATTCGAACTCACGTCAGGGGAGACCCCTGAACCGGATTTCGAGTCCGGCGCATTCGACCACTCTGCCACCTTTCCGGGGAGGCAGAATTATACACGGCGGATGTCGCCATGACATGTTTTTCTGGGGAAATTGGGAACAAATTAAAAGACCCCTGACAACTAAACGCCGCCTGAGAGCAACATCCGCTTGCTGCTACCAGACGGCGCCTTTCCCGCAATTACTGCGTGCGAGGTCCTCGTTTTTGCGCCTTCGTTACTTCCACGATGCCCGACGCCGTTCCTCTTTGCATCTTTGGAACATCCTCCCCGTCTCCCATGGTTATCAACTTTGTCTGTTGTCGCACCTTGGCCTTTTCCGTCGCATTCGGATCAGATATTTTTCCGGACACAACTTCCTTTGTAGCGGACTGCGTCAAATCCATTCCCTCCACTAGCACCCCATTCTCCAATAGGGTGTATCTCTCGGCTCGCTGCTTTTGCGTCAGTCCGGCCAACGCTCCCGCGTAAGAATCCCGAATGTAAGCTCTATCTTTGTCCTCGCTAACAAAGTACTTCTCGCCATTAACAGTACGGCCATCTTGCCCAACTTTAACCAACGCGCTCTTTTTGCCATGAGCCTTCGCTATGCCATCCATGGCCGCTTGCTCTATCAGTTCAACAGCGTATTTCAACGTCCCCGCGTCCAACCTAGCAAGAAACTTGGAATCCATCACGCCCTTAGAGTCAGCGCGTTTCTTAACATTTTGAGCCTCCACCTCTACCGCCAACATCTTAAGGATCTTAGACGCTTGCTGCTTAACCTCTGTCTCAGCCGACGTTACTTCCTGCGCTGACCATTCTTTTCTAAATGGCTCCACCGCCTGATAAACCTTATCCACAGCCTTATTTAATATTGCTAGCGCTTTCTTCTGCTCCGGTGTCGGAGGCTTTTTGGGATTGGTGAATTCGAAAGTGGGGCTTTTCTTCTCCGCAATCTTCGCCACTTTTTTGGATTGATCGTCTTCCACGTTTTTGCTTGCCGCCATGATATTTTCCCTCAATAGAAAATTAGCAAACCGTAATGCCTTAATAACATTCGCAATGTTTGTGCCAACGCCTTAAGCAGAAGCCATCATTGGTAAGTCACTAATTTTTAAGGAATGACAAACTCACCCTCAAGCAAAAATCTGAGCCACATTGCATTCCCGTCCAAACAACACGATGACAGCGTTTCAAAAATGCAAGAGCTAAGACGCACTAAAGTTTGATGACGTCAAACGCCATACCGTCAGCAAGCGCCGTGGAGTTCACTACGTCCGCTTCGCCTCCAGTACCTCCCACCGCTCCAATAAC
>DATLHW010000496.1:0-5495 GCA_035539675.1 Burkholderiales bacterium
CTCATCGACAGCGGCTTGTAGCGCGATCGTGTCCTCGCCGGCGAGCCGCGCTTTGAGGCGCGCAAACTCCGCGGCCAGAAGGCGCTGGTTCGATTCCGTCCAGTTGATGTATTCCGACGCGGTCATGTAATGGTGATGAAATGGTTGAAGAACGTCGGTGGTTTGTCCGGTGTTCCCGATCGGTCAATGATGGGACTTTCGATCCCATCAACTCGCAGTCGAACCAACTGCTTTTTTCCGACGATGGGATCAACCATCGATTTGGCAAGCTCGAAAGTGAGTGCTGCTGTCGAGGGCGATGGGAAATCGGAGGCGTTGAATTCTTGATTGCCCAGCAGCAAAGAAGCCCGTTGCTCCGTTCTAACATTGGGACGGCAATCAATCTTTATCGTCGCTGAGCCATCCGCATTTCTCGGTAAATTAATTACCGGAAGCGGTGTTGTAATTTCCGGCGCAATGACCAAGGACAATTGGTTGGTGGTGCGAGGATCCGGTTCGGTGGGAGGTTTCATTTTGGCCGCTAGCAGATAGATCCCGACGGGAAAAATGGCGGGGCTATTCGGCAATTTAAATTCAATCAATGCCTCGGTATCGCCAGGCAGCGCCGGGACTTCCTGTTCGACCTTGAAGCGGTCATTGAACAACAACACCACACGATCAGCTCCACTGAGATGATGGCCTTTCAGCGCGATTATGTTGTCCAGTTGCGCGACTATTTGTTTGCCGGGCGGCTCTACCGACTCGATCATCGGTACTGCCGGCACGAGGCTGGCTTGGACATCAACCCCTCTTTCTCTCTGGGTAGCGGGATCAACTTTTCCTCGGCTCAGGACGGGAAGTGGCGAACGCGCTGGACGGCTCGATTCGATTAACACCACCGATGCGTGGTACGCCGCCGTCGGGCGGTAGTGGGCTTGCAACGCGGACCACAACTGCGACATTTCTTCAGTGCTCAGCGAAGATGGCGTGATCTTGATTTGCTCCACTTGTTCGGCCAGATCAACGGCGCGTAGCGCTTGGTATATGGACGGCAGGATGTTTCCGTTGACGGGTGATGGATTCAATGCCTTCCGAATAGTTTCCCGCGCCAAAACCGGTGTCTCATGTAACAACTGCATCGCATAGCCGAGCAATACTTCCGCCTGTAAATCTTCATTCCCGTAGGCGGTCAGCAGGTAGTGCAGATCGAGCGCCAGCGGCGGGTTACTGATGCGGTCGCCACGCCCATCATGGGAGGGAAATCCGATGTTGCGCCAAGCCGGATTCGGCGTGACTTGGTGTAGAAAGAGGTTCAGTCTCGGTGTGGCGTTGGCGCCGGTGAGTTCGATGTTGTCCGGCGCCGTGGCTGAAACCGTCACGCCTTTGCCCATCGCATCGGTCACCTGCTGGTCAATCAACCCAGTATCCAGGAGATCTTTGATGACGGCGGTAACTCCGGCGACGGCGAGGGCGTTGCTCATAATGGAGTACCGTTCCGTTTGGCCAGGTAGTCGTCCAACGACATCGGTTTTTTTGCGGACGAAGGAGCCGGTTTGGTCGGCTGTGGCGTATGTACCGCAGTGATCTCGATTCGACCGATGGTCACATGGACTTCGTTATTTTCGATGGTTTTCGGTTCACGATTTTCCATCGGCTGGTTTCGAAGTCTGGCGGAGGGCTTTCTTGGCGGTTCGGTGGACGAGACGTACTCAGGCGCCTTTCTGTCGGCGGCCCAAGAAACAGGTTGTCTTTCTACATCTACATCTATTTGCGCCGCAATGTTAACCAATGGTTCAAAGTCGTTATCAACTGTGCGAACGCCGCGCGTCAGCGTGGGCGAATCGGAAGCGTTCGGTTGTTTCGATGTCGGTTGCGCACCAGCAATTCTCAATTTGAAATTAGTAAATTGATTTAGAAGTGAGTTTTCCGGAGGCTCGTTGGTCTTTTTGGGCACATAATTTTTATTGCTCAATTGGTTGATCGTTTCAAATTGAGAATTGCTGGATTGCGCACGTTCTTGGGGATGGTGTTCGGCCCCCTCTTGTTCGGAAACAGGTTTTACCGCAGGTCTCGATTGCTGATCTTTGATTGATTTGGAATGGCTGATGGATAGCAAACGGTCAGGTTCAGAAATCAGTTTGTCCGGAGCCCCCGGAAGAGCATCGACGTTATTTGATCCGAAAACAGGATTGGGCTGGGCCTCACGCATCGTCTCTCGCGGCGCGAATGGCTCCTCGCTAATGTCTTCGAGAATCGATTCTCTTGTGTCCCTGGCTGATAGCGGCGCAAAGGGAAGCCGGGCTGTCGAGCGTATTTCCGGTGTCGACTGCAAGGTGCGCTGAACGAGTCGTCTCAAGTAACCGCTCATGTTCCCGCCATCTCCAGATACGCAGCGCGGCGCACATCGCTTAACGCTAGTACTTCATCCTCGGACCAGCCATACGAAGATGCGAGAAGGTGAACCTCTTGGAGAAGTCGTTTGGCGTTCGCTTCAATTTCCTCCCAAAAAAATGCCGCGACATCGAACATGGACTGCCAACAGTGGCCGCAAAGCTCGCAGGCAAGATTCAGTTCAATATCGGCTTGAGGATCGGCTTCAGCCATGCGCGACTCGATTTCTTGCAACGCTGTCTCCGACCAATCGGCGCCAATCGCGCCTTCGCATTGCTCGCAGCACAAAGCCAAGAGTCGTCGCACCGCAGCAACGGGGTCAGTCTCATGAGCGATTCGAGCTAAGTCCCGGCTGGTAGGCAAACGAAAGCTTGAGCCATCGAACTCGATCGTTGTTCGGTCGGACTGGGAAGGTAATTGGAAAAAGCGTCCGTCAAAGGCCATTTCCAAGCGTGCATTGCACTCGGGACAATTGAGGTAAGCAGAAAAGCGACTACCGAAGGTTGTGATTCGCAGCCGCAAGATTGCAGCGTCACGTTGGCCTACGCTCCAATCTGCAAGTCGGTTATAGGTATGCTCCGGCTCGGCGACCGCCAATAGAAGCAGCGCACGATCAACAGGATGCTGGGCGCGACCTTTTTCCCATACTTGCAGCAACTTGTTGGCCGACAGGGTATTCATGGCTGACTATACCGGCGGCTCGTTAAATTTCGGTTCGGCGGGCTCAACAACCTCGTAGTCGCGTTCCCATCCTTCATTTTCCAGCTTGATGTGTTGGATTGCGATTGCGTTAGCGTTGGCGTCCAAGTCGGGCAACGATTGGAATTCAGAGACCCAGCAGCGATATACCTTGTAGGCAAGCACGAGTTGCCCGGCTTCGTTGTACACATCAATGATGATGTCCTTGCGGAAATCCGCGAGCGAAACCTCCAGGCCTAGCCCCGATCCGAAATTCCATACCTTGTTTGCCCACTTCTCGAATTCGGTGTCGTGTGTGACGCCGCGATCGAGTGTGAGCGCTTCGTATTTAGTACGCCCCGGAGATTTTCTGGAACTGGACGGGTCGCCGCCTTCGCGATGCTCCACCATTTCGGTGCTGCGTTTGAGCGCTCCCACCTTACTCACACCGGCCACATATTTGCCATCCCACTTCACGCGAAATTTGAAGTTTTTGTATGGATCGAACCGCTGGGCGTTAACGCTGAATTGGGCCATGACAATCTCCTGTGGCGGTTATGCTTCGACCTGACCGGCCAGTTGCTGAATCTTGATGACCACAAACTCGGCGGGCTTGAGTGGCGCAAAGCCAACCAGGATGTTGACGATCCCAAGATTGATATCGTTTTGCGTTGTCGTTTCACGATCGCACTTGACCAGATAGGCTTCGCGAGGCGAGCGGCCTTGAAAGGCGCCTTGCCGGAAAAGGGTCTGCATGAAGGCGCCAATGTTGAGGCGTATCTGCGCCCATAGCGGTTCATCGTTGGGTTCAAAGACGACCCACTGAGTACCGCGGAATAAGCTTTCCTCGATGAATAACGCTGTTCGGCGTACTGGAACGTATTTCCATTCGTCGGCAAATCGATCGGCGCCGCGCAAAGTCCTTGCACCCCAAATCACTCGTCCGGTAACTGGAAATGCCCGCAGACAGTTCACTCCTAACGGATTGAGTTGGCCGTTCTGTCCGTCGGTCAATTTCACCGTGAGTTCCGCCACGCCACTTAATGTAGCATCTACCCCAGCGGGTGCTTTCCATACACCGCGCTGCGAGTCCGTTCGGGCCATGATGCCGGCTACTGCGCCGCATGGCGCGAATTCAGCGAGCCGTCCCTCTTGCAACGGATCTGACATGCGTAAACGAGGGAAATACACGGCCGCGTTCTTATGACGATCCATCCCCCAATTGGAGCCATCTAAACTGTTTGCCCCGGTGATCAGGTCAGAAGGCTCATCCCATGCGCTAAGCGGGTCAGCGAGAAATAGAGCACGCCGGTCGCTGCAATACTTTGCTGCCTTACTGCGCGCTTGACGGCCGATGTCCCCTGGCGGGTCAAATGAATACGGTGGAATGCAAAGTAGATTGAAAAGGTCGGCATGCTCAAGCATCCAAATTCCCCGCCGACCGGCTTCGAGAACGTCATCGGAAACCTCCGCGTCGGTAATCTCTTTTCCATCGTCCCCGTCAGCATTGAATAAAAATGAACCGGGTGTCTCCGTCATCGGATCTGTATTGGGTAAGGTAGGTGGCGGCGTCTCTTTAGGCTTGATTGCTGCAACGGTCGTTGTTCTAATCAGCGTTGACTCCTCAGCCAACACCCGTGTGACAAACCGCGAATTATTACTAAGCGCTGACACATTCAAGAATCGTTCGGTGACGCCTGCCGCCATATCGCGAACGGTAAGGTTGAAGAACTGCTCGGCGTTGGTCGGATCTGGGCGCGTTTTATGGTCGACGCGCACGCGAAGTTGGTTACCCCACTTGCCAGGACTCGCCGCGACCAACTTCAAGCTATCGGCCGCGCCGGTTGCAGCTTTGCCGTCTTTAGCGACCCGAACAATAAGTGCATCAGAGCCGCCATTGAGAAAAAAATGGCTGACTGCATAGGTCATCGGACTGCCGCGCCACAATCCGCCAAATGCTCGCTCAAATTCCGGGAAACTCTGAACGCGGACGGGTAATTCGACCGATCCGCGAAGCGCGCGGCCAACAAATGCCGTAATCGAAGTCGCTACCCCTGTAATGGTGCGCACACCACTAGAGAGTTCCTCGATGTAAACGCCGGGATAAGTAAGAGCAGCAGGCATGATGCGTCCTCCTAATAAACTACATTACGTTTTCTTTACTAAGTAGCATTGGGCTTTTGCGCCAATGTTAAATATTCCAGTCGACCGACTTTGAATCTCCCGGCGCTCATATTCCCCGCATCTGAATCGGAGCGAGCATAGAAAATGGTATCGGTGTATGAAATGCTATTTGCCTTGAATCTCCGCCAATGCTGCGCTTATACCTTGCCTCCATTCGACATCCGCGATGCTGATCGATAGTTGTTTTTCTTTTTCTGCGCGGCTGTTAGCGGCTTCGTATTTATTTTTAGCCAGCCTCCAGTTATTTTCTGCTACCGCCCACT